>JBIKIA010000673.1:0-2832 GCA_044361885.1 Prosthecobacter sp.
GATCTCGCGGGCACCCTGGAACTCGTTTTCATACCACCATTCCTTCACGCGTTTCGTTTCGGCCTCAGTCCACTCGACGGCTTTTTTGCCACGCACGAGCGTTTGCAGATCGTAGGGCAGCTCGGCCACGCGTTTGCCCTGATTTTTCTCCGTCCACACCTTCCAGGACCACTGCGGATCTTTGGCGGGATCGACTCGTGAGCTGACGGCGAGACGGTCCCAGGTGACGGTGCCGTTGAACTGGGTGAAGGCGAAGCCGGTGACCTTCATGCCGGGCTTGAGACCGAGTTTTTCGACAGGCACTTCGAGCTTCGTCCAGGCTCCGAGTTCGGGCAGCTTGCCCACGAGCACGCGCTCCGGCGTGCGCACTTTGCCAAAGGGGATGGCACCTTCCTCACCCCACACAGCACGGTGATTCCAGCCGCCGACGTGGAACTGCACCATCACGGCCTTTGGCGGATCTTTGGGATCGAGGAAACACTGCACGCTGAGCTTGCCATTCGCGGGGATGTCTAAGCTCGCGCCCTTCGTGAAGAAGTCCTGAGCCACGCCCTTGGCCGTGCGGCGAAGCGCGGCGCTGCCGCTGAACACGGGGCCTTTGTCCTTGCCGATGATCTCGGTGGGCGCGCCTGCGACTCCGAGATCGGCCCCGGCGGGGAAGGCATCCTCGAACCACACGACTTCGCTGGTCTGCACCGGCGGCGGAGGGGTGAGCGAGGCGGGGTCGGTGTAGGCGAGTTTCGAGATGGCCTCGCGGATCTTGGCCTGAGTGGCGGCGATCTTTTGATCGTAGTCGGCGAGCTGCTTCTTTTGCTCCTCATTGGAGAGGCGCAGGATTGGTGGAGTCAGCAGGATGTTGCCATCCATGGCCGGATCGGCGGCGCTGTTGAAGAAGGCGTAGAGGGAGTAGAACTCCTTTTGCGTGATGGGATCGAACTTGTGATCGTGACAGACGGCGCAGCCAGCGGTGAGGCCCATCCACACAGCGGCAGTGGTGTCAGTCCGATCCACGGCGTAGCGGAAAATGAGCTCTTCATTGATGGAGCCGCCCTCGCTGGTGGTGACGTTGCAGCGGTTGAAGCCCGAGGCGATCTGCTGATCCAGCGTGGCGTTCGGGAGCAAATCACCCGCGAGCTGCCAGCGCGTGAATTGATCATAAGGCAGGTTGTCATTGAAGGCGCGCACCACCCAGTCGCGGTAGGGCCACATGCTGCGTTCATTGTCGAGGTGCAGCCCGTGCGTGTCGGCATAACGCGCGACATCGAGCCAGTAGCGGCCCATGTGCTCGCCGTAGCGTTCGGACTTTAGCAGGCGGCTCACGACTTTCTCATAAGCATCCGGGCTGGAGTCGGCGAGGTAGGCATCCACCTCGGCGGCCGTCGGCGGCAGGCCGGTGAGGTCGAGCGTCACACGGCGGATCAGGGTTTCCTTCGATGCCTCGGGCGCGGAAGTGAGACCTTCTTCAGCGAGGCGAGCCTGGATAAAGGCGTCGATGGGAGTTTCAGGTTGCTGAGTTTCAAGTTTCAAGTTGCCGCCAGCAGCCGCTTGGGAACTTGAAACCTGAGACTTGAAACTTGGCACCTGTGCCTTCACCGGTTTTTCAAACGCCCAGTGCTTCTTGTATTCCGCACCCTGGCTGATCCAGAGCTTCAGCGTCTCGAGCTGCTTCGGCGTGATCTTTTTATGCGACTCCGGCGGTGGCATCACTTCATCGGGATCGGTGCTGACGATGCGTGCGATGATGCTGCTGGCCTTCACATCGCCGGGCTTGATGGGAAAGCTTCCTTCGATGGCTTTGAATGCACCCTCAGGGGTGTCGAGACGGAGGTCGGCCTTCCGCTTCTTGGAATCGAAGCCATGGCAGGCGAAGCAGTTGTCACTGAGGATCGGGCGGATGTCGCGGTTGAAGTCGAGCTTCGTCGCTGCCTGGGATGAGGCAGCGAGGCAGAACAGGAGGGTGGATGGGCGCAACATGGGGCCGTGGATACGAAGGCGGGGCGGGCTTCTTGCTCTACAGCCCGCATGAGAAGTTCTTCCCCTCCGGCGCGTTTCCTGCGTAGTCTCGTTTTTACCATGCGCATCTATCTCCTCCCCCTGCTCGTGTTCGCCCTGGCACCCTGCGCTTTTGGCAAATCACCCACACCAGCGCAGAAGTCGGTCGAGGACATCGCCGAGGAGGTGAAGCCCTCGGTGGTGAAGGTGATGCAGGAGGGCCGGGAAGGGCTGGACGGACTCGGCACAGGCTTTGTCGTCAGCGAGGATGGACTCATCGCCACAAATCTCCATGTCATCGGCGAGGCTAGGCGGCTGGAGATCGAGATGAGCGATGGCACCAAGCACGAGGTCACGGAGATCACCGCCACCGACTCGCACTGGGATCTGGCGCTGCTGCGCGTGGCCGCCAAAGATCTGAAGCCTCTGCCGCTGGCAAACAGCGACTCGATCAAGCAGGGGCAGTCCGTTGTCGCCATGGGCAACCCAGAGGGCCTGGCTTTTAGCATCGTGGATGGCGTGGTCTCCGAGTATCCCGATGTCGTCAATGAAGTGCCCATGATCCGCCTCGCCATTCCCATCGAGCGCGGAAACAGCGGCGGGCCGCTGCTGGATCGCCAGGCTCGTGTGCTCGGCCTGCTGACGATGAAGTCCGCCGTCACGGACAACCTCGGCTTTGCCATGCCGGTGAATGAACTGAAGCGCCTCATCGCCGAGCCGAACCCCGTGCCCATCGAGCGCTGGCTGACCATCGGCGTGCTGAATCCGAAGTCCTGGCAGCCTGCGCTCGGCTCCCGCTGGACGCAAAGTTCCGGCACGCTGAAGTCATCGGGCATGGGC
>JBIKIA010000154.1:0-9546 GCA_044361885.1 Prosthecobacter sp.
CCTCATCGCTCCGGTGGTGCATGGTGCGGCGGGCGTGCTGCTCGGCACCTGGATTGGCCTGAGCACGGGCGGGGCGATGCTGCTGGGCGTGCTGGCCGCGAGCGCCTCCTACATCGCCGCGCCCGCTGCGGTGCGTCTTTCGCTGCCGGAGGCCAATCCGACCTACTCACTCACAGCTGCGCTCGCCATCACCTTTCCCTTCAACATCACCGTCGGTGTGCCGTTGTTCTTTGAAATCGCCAAACGTCTCCAGCCATGAACCTGCATCCCATGAAACTCGTGACCATCATCTGCGAGGCCATCCTCGAAGAGCGTGTGGTGGAACTCCTGCGTGAATCTGGTGCGCATGGTCACACCGCTTTCAACGTGCGCGGCAGCGGCCATCAGGGTGAGCGCACGGCAGACATCGCCGAGACGGGCAATGTGCAAATCCAGGTCATCGTGAAGCCCGCCGTGGCCACCACCGTGCTGGAGCGGCTGCATCGCGAACTTTTCGCCGCCTATGCTATGGTCGCCCATGAAAGTGAGGTCCGTGTGATGCGACCGGACAAGTTCTAAACCCTCAATCCATGTGTGGCGGCTGCCGCCACGAAGCCAATGGAAAGGAGATTTTGAGCTTCGGGATTCTCTAAGTGACGCTTTGAAAGAGCGGAATCGTCAAAGCATGATGCAGGAGCGTAAGTCTTAAATCAAAGTCATGCCTCACAACCAAGCTCCTCTCTCCGTCACCCTGCCAAAAGACCTCACCGCGAGCATCGCGGTGTTTCTCGTGGCGCTGCCGTTGTGTCTTGGCATCGCGCTGGCATCGAATGCGCCGTTGTTTGCGGGTTTGATCTCCGGGATCGTGGGCGGGATCGTGGTGGGGATTCTGAGTGGCTCGCACAAAAGTGTGAGCGGACCAGCGGCAGGTTTGACGGCCATTGTGGCGGCGCAAATCGCGCTGCTGGGCAGTTTTGAGGCGTTTTTGGCGGCGGTGGTGATGGCGGGGGTGATGCAGATTTTGATGGGCACGTTTCGCTTGGGCTTCATCGCATCGTTTTTCCCGATGAGCGTCATCAAAGGCCTGCTGGCGGCGATCGGCCTCATTTTGATCCTGAAGCAGATTCCGCACGTTTTCGGTCATGATGCGGATGTGGAAGGCGAGATGAGCTTTGAGCAGCCGGACCATGAAAACACCTTCACCGAGCTGCTGGCGACGCTTTCGGATATCCTGCCCGGCGCCGCGCTGATCGGTATCGCGTCCGTTTTACTGCTGGTGATGTGGGACAAGGTCAAGGTGCTCAAGAAGCTGCCGGTGCCCTCGGCGCTGATCGTGGTGTTCGCAGGTGTGGCGATCAATTTGATCCTGCGGAAGATGGGCCACACGTGGGAAGTGAAGGCATCCCACCTCGTGCAGGTGCCGGTGGCAGCGGATGTGAAGACCTTCCTCGGCTTCCTGCAATTCCCCGGCGTGGAGCATTTCAGCAATCCGCTCGTCTTTAAAGCGGCGATCACCGTGGCGCTGGTGGCTACGCTGGAGACGCTGCTCAATCTGGAGGCCGTGGACAAGATCGACCCCGATCAACGCCAGTCGCCACCGAACCGCGAACTCGTAGCGCAAGGCGTGGGCAACATGCTCGCGGGCCTCATCGGCGGTCTGCCGATGACGAGCGTGATCGTGCGCTCCTCCGTGAACATCAACTCGGGTGGCAAAACCAAGCTCAGCGCCATTTTGCACGGCTTCCTGCTCATCGTGTGCGTGATGACGATGCCGCACTGGCTCAATGAGATCCCGCTTTCGGCTCTCGCGGCCATTTTGATCGTCACCGGCTTCAAGCTCGCCAGCCCGAAGCTCTTCAAAGAAATGTGGAGCGAGGGGTTGCCACAGTTCCTGCCCTTCTTCATCACGATCACCGCCATCGTGCTGACCGATCTGCTCACTGGCGTGCTCATTGGCCTGTGTGTGAGCATTCTCTTCATCCTGCATAGCAATCTGCGCCGTCCGCTGCGCCGAGTGATGGAAAAACATGCCGCAGGCGATGTGCTGCGCATCGAACTGGCAAACCAGGTGAGCTTCCTGAACCGCTCCTCATTGGAAAAAGTCTTCTACAGCGTGCCACGCGGCGGGCGGGTGCTCATTGATGCACGCAGCACCGATTTCATCGACCCAGACATCCGCGACCTGCTCTCCGATTTGCGTGACAAGACTGCTCCGGCGCGTGGCATCGAAATGAGCTTCGTCGGGATGCGGGATCACAACTTCATCGACGATCATGTGCAGTTCGTCGATTACACCACGCGTGAGGTGCAGAGTGGCCTCACGCCGCAGGCGGTGCTGGAAATTTTGCAGGCGGGTAATCAGCGCTTCCTCGCCGGTGAGCGCATCGAGCGTGATTACAACCGCCAAGTCACCGGCACATCGTCCGGTCAGTTCCCGATGGCGGCCGTGCTCGGCTGCATTGATTCGCGTGCGCCAGCGGAGGTCGTCTTTGATCTCGGCCTGGGCGACATCTTCAGCGCCCGTGTGGCTGGAAACATCGCCACGAGCGAGCTGCTCGGCAGTTTGGAATACGCCTGCGCGGTGGTCGGCTCGAAGCTCGTCGTCGTGCTCGGCCACACAAGCTGCGGTGCGGTGAATGCGGCGGTCGATCTGCTCGCAGCGGCCAAGAAAGCCAGCGAAGCCACGCCTTGCGCCAACCTCGATGGCCTCGTCATCGAGATCCAGCGAGCCATCAATCCCGCCACGCTGAAGAAGCCCGATCAATGGTCCCCCGGCGAAAAAGCCGCCTACACGAACGAGATTTCCCGCCTGAACGTCCTCCAAACCATCCAGACCATCCGCAAACGCAGCAGCACGCTGAACAAGCTCGTCGAAGAAGGCAAGATCGCCATCGTCGGTGCCCTTTACGATGTCTCGAGCGGTGAGGTGAGCTTCTTCCAGACAGCGGAGTCGAGCGTGGCAAAGCTCAACGTGCCAATGGTGGCTGTGGCGTGACTCACTCCGCCTTCTTCTTCGCTGCCCGCTTGTGCTGGATCACCTCAATGAGGATCGGCAGGATGGAGACGAAGATGATGAGCAGGGAGACCAGCTTGAAGTTGCTCTTGATGATCGGAATGTTCCCCAGCGCGTAGCCGAGCAGGGAGATGCCCGCCACCCAGAGCAGACCGCCGCCGATGCTGAAGGTCAGGAAGCGCGAGTAGTGCATCTGGCCAAAACCGGCGGTGAAAGGGGCAAAGGTGCGCACGATGGGCACGAAGCGCGCGATGATGATGGCCCGCCCGCCGTGCTTCACAAAAAAGTGTTCTGTCTTGGTGAGGTAGTCACGTTTGAACCAAGGTCGCGTGACGATCCATGAGCCGCATTTGCGCCCGATCCAGTAGTTCAAATTATCCCCAATGATGGCCGCCGCCATGAGCAGCGGGATGATGATCTCGATCCGCAGCAGGCCCTGAGCCGCGAGTGCGCCGACGGCAAAGAGCAATGAATCCCCCGGCAGGAAAGGTGTGACCACAAGCCCCGTCTCGCAGAAAACGATGGCAAAGAGCAGCACATAGATCGCCGTCCGATGCTCCTCGGCGAAGCCTTGGAGGTGTTTATCCACATGGAGAACGTAGTCGATGAGCTGGGTCATGGCGGGCGCGGACATTCCGTTCGTTGAGCCTGTGGGCAAACGAAAATCTCGACGCGAGATTCAAGCTTGCAGAAGATGCCTCACACGGATGAACATGCCGCCTATGGAATCCCACCAAGTTATCCGAGCCGCTCTGGAGAAAGTTCACGTCAAGGAAGTCGCCGACAAGATGGGGCTTTCGCTCTCACTCGTCTATAAATGGGGCGAACGACAGGATTCCGACGCCAAGAGTGGCTCCGCTAATCCGCTCGACCGCGTGAAGGAACTATACGAAAACACGCAGGACGACCACATCGTGCAATGGCTGTGCAACAAGGCGGACGGATACTTCGTCAAAAATCCGCCGACTTCGAAGCGCCCCGGACGTGAGGTCATGCCTGCCACGCAGCAGATCGTCCAGCAGTTCGCCGATCTGCTCTCCGCCATCAGCCACGCTGCCAGTGACAACTGCATCAGTAAGGCAGAGGCGAAGCACATCCGCCATGAATGGGATGAGCTGAAGCGACTGACGGAGCGCTTTGTGAACTGGTGCGAGCAGGAAGACTTCGTCCATCTGGCTGAAGACCTGAAGGTGAACCGGGTGGGCAAGAACGACGACAATCGCTGACCTTACTTTCGATATGAAGACCCTGACCTCTCTGGCGATCATCGCCCTCATCACCGCATCACCCTTCACTTCCCATGCTCAGAAAGGCGGTCCCATCGTCTCTCCTGAGTTCGTCAAAAACAAGGAAGTCACCTTCCGGCTAAAAGCCCCCAAGGCTGGTGAAGTAGCTCTGCGCGGTCAGTGGGATCGCCAGCAGGTGGTGATGACGAAGGATGCTGAAGGTGTGTGGTCGATCACTTTGCCCGAGGTCAAAGCAGGCGTGTGGGAGTACAGCTTCATCGTGGACGGACTGTCGATGATTGATCCTGCAAACCCGGCGATGAAGCCGCAGCGCAGCCCGAACACGAGCATACTGCACATCCCCGGCTCCCCCGCTTTGGCTTGGGATTTTCAGGACGTGCCGCACGGGACCATTCACCAGCACAGCCACTTTTCGAAGTCACTCGGGAAAGAGCGCCAGGTCTGGGTTTACACGCCGCCGGGTTACGAGACTGCGACGACTGAAAAGTATCCGCTACTCGTGCTCCAGCATGGTTCGGGCGACCGCCATGAAACCTGGGTGACTCATGGCAAGGCGCACTGGATTCTGGACAACCTCATCGCGGCCAAGAAGGCCGTGCCCATGATCGTGATGATGATCGATGGTCATCCGCTTGGCATGGTGCCGCGAGATCAGGCGGATCGGCGTGGCGCCTCTTTGGCGGCCTTTAAAACCGAGCTTCTGAGCGAGGCGCTGCCGCTCGTGGAGCAGCTCTACCGCGTGCGCCCCGAGCGTGAACAGCGTGCGATCACGGGCCTCAGCATGGGCGGCTGGCAGTCACTGAGCACAGGCATGACTCACCTCGACAAGTTTGCCTGGATCGGCTCCTTCAGCGGCGCTGTGGACGAAAAGGAAATCCAGTCTGCACTCGACGATCCTACCGGCACGAATGCGAAACTGAAGCTGCTGTGGATCGCCTGTGGGGAGAAGGATTTCCTGCTGGAAAGAAACGAGCAACTGACCACGACGCTGAAGGCCAAAGGTATCCAGCATGAATGGCGGCTCACGCCAGGAGATCACTCCTGGCCCGTCTGGCGGGACTACCTAGCCGAGTTCACGCCGAAGCTTTTCCGCTGAATCAAATCACGGGCTGAGCCGCTCGATCTTCCAGCCTTCGCCCTCGCGAACGTAGCGGATGCGGTCGTGGAGACGACTCACCCTGCCCTGCCAGAATTCGATTTCGTGGGGTTGGATCGTGTAGCCGCCCCAGTTAGGAGGACAGGGGATCTCGGCATCGCCAAAGCGGGCCTGCATTTCCAGACTGCGCTGCTCCAGCCACTCGCGGCCAGGAATGACGCTACTCTGCTCCGACACCCACGCACCGATCTGATGCCCGCGTGGACGTGAGGCAAAGTAGCTCTCCGCTTCGGAGCGTGGCAGCTTCGTGATCACGCCACGCACGGTCGCCTGATGATGACGCTGCGTCCAAAGGAAGACGGCACAAGCGCGCGGATCAGCGGCGATCTCGCTGCCTTTGCGGCTGTCGTAGTTGGTGAAAAAGTGGAAGCCCTGCGAGTCGAGTCCCTTCAAAAGCACCGTGCGCACAGAGGGCGAGCCATCGAGGCCGATGGTGCCGAGTTGCATGGCGTTCGGCTCAGGGAGTTGATGCGCCAGAGCATCCTGGAGCCAGGCATTGAAGAGCAGCAGCGGATCAGCGGGGATCTTGTCCTCGGTCAGATTGTCGAGTTCGTAGCTCACACGCAGGTCGCGCAGGGTGTTGGGTGGGAAATCCATCATGGTTGGAAGAAGAAACGCGCGTCAGGCCGTTGCGGCAATCCCGTGTTTGCGCCTTCATGCGGTCCTATTGTCATGAATGCCCTGACCGGAGTTTTGAGCGATCTCGACCGCGTGCTGCTCAGCGCGGAGGACATCCATGCCCGTGTCGCGGCCATGGCAAAGCAGATCGAGCGCGACTACGCAGGCAAGCTGATCACCGTTGTGGCCCTCATGGATGGCGCGCTGTTCTTCGTCGCCGATCTGCTGCGGCAGATTGATCTGCCCATCCGCCTCGTCACGCTAGGTGCCAGCAGCTACCACGGCGGCATGCAGTCCAGCGGACAGGTGAAGCTGCAATGGCCCGCCGGTGTGAGCTTCACCGGTGAGCATGTGCTGCTGCTGGATGACATCCTCGATACCGGCCTCACGCTCACTGCTTTGCACGAACGCCTGAAAACCGAGTCTCCCGCCACTCTTCGCACTGGCGTGCTGCTGAATAAGAAGCGCCCACGCGCGCAGGACAGCCCGCTGGATTACTGCGGCTTCGAGATCGAGGACGAATTCGTCGTCGGCTACGGCATGGACTACCAGGGCCGCTTTCGCAATCTGCCCTGCATCGGCATCCTCAAGCCATGAAGCTGCGCGTGCTTTTCTTTTCCGTGCTTCGGGACATCACCGGCTGCAGCGAAACCGAGTGGACTTGCGCAGGCAAAACTGTGGCCGAGCTGCTTGAAGAGATCTTCACCCGGTGGCCCGCTCTGCGCGTCTGGGACACCAGCCTGCTGCTCGCCATCGACTGCACCTACGTGAAGCGCGATGCCACCCTTCACGAAGGCTGCGAAGTCGCCCTCATGCCGCCCGTGCAGGGCGGCTAGTCGATGAGGTCGAGATCGTGAAGCATCCGAGTGTGTGGCCGTGCTGCTGCTGGCCGCGCTGGGAACTGACAAACAGGCTCATCCATGTCTCGCTCCGCCACGGCGGTGAGTTCGGCATCGCTTTTGAATCGCAGCAACCGCGAGAGACTGATGCGGTTCCGTGAGATCCAGTGGACCACCTTGCGCGCCGCGTTCTGCATCGTTGGTCTGGCCAGTCGTGCCGACCAGGCGCGATACTCGCGCAGCGCCCACAGGCACATCACCCAGGCTCCCGCGCCCTGCCAGACCTCGCCCGTGTCGGCCATCACGACGATCTCCTGATCCGCTCGCAGATGCTGGATGGCGGGGAGTCGCTTCATCGCCTCCGGTGAATCATACGGCACAAAGTCGAGCCGCACATAAGCCGGCTGACCACTGAGCCATTGCCTGACCCGCGAGCACAAGCCGCAGCGGGCGTCATAGAAGAAAGTGAGAGTGTGCATGGGATTTGTGGATTTGAGTTTTGATGAACGCGGCAGCGTCTTGGAGTGCGTGCGGCTGTGATGCCGCTTTCGAAAGTCTGCAGAGTTTGGGTGATTGCTCGTCCCGCTGAAAGTGGTGTCGCGCTTGAGCACTTGCCACAGCACTCCGGGACGCTTCGCGACTTAGGCACCGACTTTCAGCATCGGCGGCACCGGAGGCGGCATGGTGGCGAGGTGAGCGCGTTTGCGCATTTTGGTGAAGACCACCAGGTTGAAGAAGTGCATGCCGCCAAGCACCAGCAGGACGACGCCCATTTTGCCGCTCAGGGCTTCAAAGACACCGCGTGCGCCGAGCACGTCCTCGGTGGTCTTCAGGTAGAGCGAGACGAAACCGATGTTGATCAGGTAAAAGCCGACGACGAGCAGGTGGTTCACGCTGTCGGCCAGCTCCTCGTAACCGTGAAAACACTCGACGAGGAAGATGCGGCCACTTTTATGCAGGGTCCGGGCGACCCAGATGGTGAGGGTGATGGCGATGGCCAGGTAGAGGCCATAGGTGAGGACGGTTTCGTTCATGGGGTGGGTTCCTTTCGTGTTGGGTTGGGTGTTTGTTATGTCTGAAGTTTCAGATACTTATGAAATATAAGGCCAAAAAAGGGGATTAGCTGAGCAGTCTCATGGCCCACTGGAGGGCGGAGGCGTGCTTCATGGAGGCGACGGTGTCGGACACCTTCATGCCGAACTCGACGAACTCCTGAAGCTCCTTCATCTGTCGATGGAAGTCTTTTCCAGGGCCAGCCGCCTCGCTCTTCGTCTCTTCCGAGCATTTGCGGAGCACGGCCAGGGCCGGGTCCAGTTCGCGGCGTTTCCGCTCTTTGGCGATGGTGATGAACATCTTCCAGACATCTTTCTCCGCCTCGAAATACTCCCGGCGCTCGCCCTTTTTCACCACCAGCCGCACAAGTCCCCAGCCGATGAGCTCGCGGATATTCGTGTTCGCATTACCGCGGCTGATGTGGAGACGCTCCATCATCTCCTCGGTATGCATCGGCTCCGGGGCGGTCATGAGCAGCGCATGAATCTGCGCCATCGTCCGGTTGATCCCCCAGTTGCTCCCCAGCGCCCCCCACTGCGCGATGAACTCCTCGCGCGAGGTTTCCCAGTTGGCAGCAGGTTCGACAGTCATCTTACTTTCAGATAGTTCTGAAAGTTCGATCTGGCAAGTTGGTTTCCACCAGATCTTCATCAGGCTTATCTGATCAACCCTTCCGCAACGTTCCAAACACCGTCGTCATGATGTCCTTGAGCAGGCTGCTGTCGTTAGAATGGCAGATGAAGCGCGCGCCTTGCTTGATGGCACGGAGCTGCTGCTCGGTTTTGCCAAACCACGAGCCAGCGGGGATGTGGCGCTTATCGGCGGCGGCGATGACTTTCTGCACCACGGCAATGAAGTCGGGGTGATCGTATTCGTTCGGGATGCCCATGTTTGTCGTCATGTCGTTCGGTCCGATGAACAAGGCGCTCACTCCTGGGATGGCGCCGATGGCGTCGAGATTCTCCAAAGCGCGAACGGACTCGATCATCGGCACGAAGAGCGTGTCGGCACATTTTTGCTCGATGTAGTCGCGCGTCTTGTCGCTCGGCCATTTACCTTCCTTGATCGCACGTTCGAGCGCCACGCCCTTGAGCGGCCGATACACGGCTGCGGCAGCGAGACGTTTGATCATCTCCACGTCTTCCGCATACGGAATGACCACGCCATCAAATGAGTCACACACCTTCGCCACATCATCCGCATCGCGGCTGTGCGTGCGCGCAAGGCAAGCAATGCCCTTCGCGGCGAGCGCATAGCGCAGCGGCATGAAGTCGGCGATGTCGAGCGCGTTGTGCTCGGCGGTGACGATGACGAAATCGATGCTGCCGTCAGGGATAAAATCGACGATGGCCGGCACCACGGCGTGCTGGATGAGTGTGCCAAAGACCGTGTGCCCCTTCATCATCTTCTCCTTGAGGATGTGGGCAGGCTTCGAGTTGGCGGGGCCGTAAGGCATCGGAGTGTTCATGGTGAAGAGGCATACGGTCCGGGTGCCGCCCGATTATCCCCGGAAAGCGTGTTCACTCACCGTCCGTAGGTTTGACGCGCATGTTCACCTTCCCGAGCAACTCATCCAGCCAGCACCGCCGCAGTTTTCTGAAGGCGGGGGCGCTGGGCGTTGGCTCCCTGACGCTGGCGGAC
>JBIKIA010000155.1:0-9506 GCA_044361885.1 Prosthecobacter sp.
AGCTCGAAAAGGGCCAGCCCGTCATCCCAACCACACCGACAGCTTTTGAAATGCGCCCCGTCGGCGTGCGCATGGAGTTGAACCCCTTCCTGAAGGAAGACGGCAGCATCGACCTCACCCTGACACCGGAAGTCACCAGTTTCGAAGGCTTCATGGACTACGGCAAGTCCATCGAAAAACAGGGGGATGCCTCGGGCGCAGTACTCACGGAGAACAAAATCCAGCAGCCCATCTTCCACAGCCTGAAGACCACCACCACCGTGACCATGCAGCCCGGCCAAAGCATCGTCTTCGGCGGACTTGGTAGCCCAGAGAGTGCCCCGCTCACCGACCGCCTGCCCAAAACCAAGGACCTCATCTTTTTTATCATCAAGGCAGAGATCGTCGATGAATCAGGATCTACCCTGCCGAAGAAAACCACCGAGCGCGCCGTGACAGTTTATGGCCAAGTGAAGCGCCAGGGCAAATACACCCTCAAGCCCGGCATGACCGTGAAAGACCTCCTCGACCAAGCTGGCGGCCTCAGTGACCGAGCCGATGGCTCCAAAGCCGAACTCAAACGTGGCGACAAGCTCTTCGTCATCCCCCTCCCCGAAAGCACCAAGCCCCTCGAAGCCGGCGATGTGCTGACCGTTCCGGTGAAGTGAGACTCGCCAAGTCACCGGAGACATCTCCGCGCAAGAAAGTCATCGTTCATGGGTTAAACTTCACCCATGCTCTCCGACTCCACACGCCTCCGCGACTTTCCTTCTCTTTCTGGCATCACCTACCTGAATACGGCGGCGGAGAGCATCCCGCCGCTGGCGGTGAAGGAGGCGCTGGAGAGTTATTGGACAGACAAGTCGCGTGGGATGCGTGGACGTGAGGGCCACTTCGCGGCGGTAGAAAGCTGCCGGGAGATCAGCGCAAAGATGCTCGGGCTGACGACAGAGGAGGTGTCGTTCTGCTCGTGCAGTTCAGAGGCTTACAACCTGCTCGCTTCAGCGCTGAACCTGAGCACGGGTGATGAGGTGGTGGTCACCGATCTCGACTTCCCCGCTGGTGCCACGCCGTGGCTGCGAGCCATTCATCCGCCGACCTCGCGACTTTGGAAAGCTGAGGGAGGTGAGCTGAATGTGACGGATCTCATTCCTCTGCTGAATGAGAAGACGAAGCTCGTGCAGGTCTCTCTGGTGAGCTTTTACAACGGGCATCGCATCGACTGGCAACCGCTGCATAACGCTGTGCGGAAGCACGCGCCGAACGCCCTGATCTCCGTGGACATCACGCAGGCTTTCGGGCGTGTGGTTTTGAACTGCGATGGCGCGGACATCCTCATCAGCAGCACGCACAAGTGGACGCTCGGCGTGCATGGCGGCTGCGTGATTGGCATCCCGAAGCGGAATGCAGATCGTCTGACGACCCACGCCGGCGGCTGGTATCATCTCAGCAATGCCTTTGATGCAGATCGCTTCGAACGTGCCGTGACAAAAACGGGCGCGCTAAGCTTCTCAGTCGGCATGCCCAGCTTCGCCGCGCTTTACGCACTCAATGCGGCACTCCGATATGTCGATGGCGTCGGCGTGGCAGCGATCTCGGCTCATGCGGACCCTCTGGTCAAAGAAGCGCACGATGGGCTCGTGGCGCTCGGCTACAAACCCATGGCTCCGCTGCGTGCAGATCGTCCGACGGGGATCGTGGCCTTCATGCACGAGCGCAGCACGGAGATTCATGCGGCGCTGGAGAAGGCGGAAGTCCACGTCATGCACAATGCTGGCCGCATTCGCCTTGCCATGCACGGCTACAACACGAGCGACGATGTGAAGCGTGCGCTTGTTGCCCTGAAGGTGTAGTCTCGCGCCATGAGCGCTCATCTCACTCTCATCGCCGCCGTATCGGCGGACGGTTTCATCTCGCGTGGGAAGGGCGTGCCGTGGGATTTGCCCATCGACAAGGCGCATTTCCGCGCTGCCACGCGTGACAAGTGGCTCCTTCTCGGGCGACGAACCTTTGAGGAGATGCTCGGGTGGTTTCAGCCGGGGCATCATCCGCTCGTGCTGACGCGCGACGACTCGCTGATCGTGCCCGGCGGAGAAAGAGTGAGCTCGGTGGCTGAGGCGGTGCGACTCGCCAGTGCAGCGGGCGAACCCGAACTTGTCTGCTGCGGTGGCGCAGAGGTGTTTGCGGCGGCGATGCCTCACGCTCAGCGTCTCGTGATCACGCATGTGTTGGAGATTCTCGGCGGCGGCCTGCCGTTCCCAGTGATTTCGCCACGCGATTGGGAGCCGGTGACGCGGCATACCCACGGCATGGATGAGCAGCACGATTTCGATTTCGAGATCGTGACCTATCAGCGCGTGATGAGCCGGGAGTACGACCTCGCGGCTTAGCGCTGATTGGTCATCGAGCCGCGCAGGGCGGTGCGGTAGTTCACCACGGCATCAGCGATCGCGCTGGCGACCGAGGTGCGGTAGGTGTCGGAGGCGATGAGGCGGCATTCGTTGCCGTTGGTCACGAAGCCACCTTCAAAGAGAATGCCTGGGCGTTTGCAGCCGGTGAGCACACTCCACTGGGCGCGTTTGATGCCGCGATCCACGAACTTGAAGCGACTGATGACCATGGCGTGCACGGCGGTGGCGAGGGCGATGTTCGCGGAGTCGTGGGAGTTGCCCGTCAGGCCGTTGTAATTGAAACCACCACCGCGCTCCAGGCTGGCGGCGCTTCCCTGCGGAGTCAGAGCAAAGGTCTCGATGCCTGAGGCGGCGCTGCCACCGGAGTTGAAGTGCAGGCTGATGAAGATGCTGCGTGGCGTGGCATTGGCGATGGCCACGCGTCCGCCGAGGGAGATGAAAGTGTCGTTCGGGCGCGAGAGGATGACTTTGAAGCCTTTCTTCTGGAGTGAGTCCTTCAGGATGTAGGACATCTTGAGCGCAAAGTCCTTCTCATAGCCATACACGCCACGCGCGCCGGCATCATGACCGCCGTGACCGGCATCGACGATCACCGTGTCAAAAGGTTCGCCGTCCGTGATGTAGGTGGGGCGCAGGACGGGATCGATCAGCTTGCAGAGGTCGAGCCGGGAGAAGAGCGCACGGCCACCGGACTCCAGCACGGGAAAGCTGAGGATGAATTTGATGCTGTTGATCAGCATGTCCTGGCTGCCGATCGTGGCTTTCAAGCTGAGATTGTTGGAGCGCAGCCAGACATGCTGCCCTTCAAGCTTGTAAGAGCTGAACCGGTAAAAGCTGTGGATGCTCTCGGCGGTCACGTAGTCGCGTCCATTCACCTTCACGACCTGCCAGCCCGAGCCTTTGCTGCTGGTTGGCAGAGTCTCGCTCGGGGCGGAGGAGACAGGGGCCGGAGCTGGTGTCTTGGCGGCGGCGGTCTGCTTGTCGTCGTCATCCGTGCCGAATTCACCATCGCCTGACTTGGTCATGGCTTTGGCGGGTTCTTTTTCCAGTTCCGAGGGCTTCACGGGCTCGGTCTTTTTCACCACAGCGGGGGCCGACTTCGTGGGCGTGGACTTCTTCGCCGTCGATGAGCTGGATTTGCTGCCGCCGCTGGTGGACTTCGTCACCGTGCCGGTCTTCGGCTTGATCGTGATTTTCTCCCTTTTGGCCGAAGATTCCGCAGGCTTGGCCTTGGGGGCTTCCTTCACTTCGGCAGGCGCAGGTGGGGTTTCCTTCGTGCCGCCGCCAAACATCCGTTTCAGGAAGCCGGGCTTGCCTTCGTCGGCAGCGGTCACATCCGCCTGGGCGGTGGAGAGGGAAACGACCGTCAGGGCCAACAAGAAGCGGCAGGCGGCGCGGGAGGTCATGGGCAATCTTCTCATCTCGGGGGCAAAATGATCTGTCGCGGCCAAGCCGCCAGGGCCACGAGAGTAGTACACTCCGCCCATTTGGCAAATCGGGAGATTGGGGCGGCTGCCGCATGAAAGGGGCCGATGAATCTGGTTCGCTGCTGTAGTTACAGGATTTACAAGATTGGCAGGATGGGCAGACCTGACCTTTGTGTGATCAGGTCCGGGCAGGCATTGGAATACAGGCCACGGTGATTGACAGAGTGGCCCGCCCTCGGGTGTTTCAGCCTCATGCGTTTCGCTCCGACCGTCCTAGCCGCCTTCTGCGCCCTTTCCGCCCTCCCGGTGTCTGCCCAGATTCCGCCAAAGGCAGCCAAGCCTGAAAAGCCGAAGACAGCAGCGACGACTCCCGCCAAAGGCGACTGGGCGGACTGGGTGGAGCCGGATTTCCCCTTTTTCAGTAGCGTGCTCGACTGCCGAGATGTCGGCGAAGGCTTCCCGAAAGACAATCTCACCCCGCGCGGCCTCATCCTGAACCTCGGCCACAACCTCTGGGCCTGCTTCGACACCGACCTCCTCCGCATCGCCTGCATCTGGGAAAGCGAGCCCGGCAAGCCACCCGTATCCGCACTGGCCCTCGCGCCGGGGTCGTATCACATCGCCGGGCAGAAGACCAAAGACGGCCAGGAAGACCTGCCGAAGCCGCTGGGGAGGGTGCATTGGGCTACTGCACTCCACGCTGGCTGGGTCATTAGCGATCAAATTCCTGTCGGGGACCCTCGTACACCTTCTGCGAGCCCCGAGGAGGTAGGTCGAGGTCCTCTGCCCTATGGCATTTTCAAAGCTGTGCGTCAGCAGGCTCTAGGAGTGGTTTTGGAATACGAAATTGATGGTGTGAAAGTGGAAGAAACCTATCGGGCCGTTTCAGGTAATAACGACCGCTCGGTTGTTCGCAGAGTCACCGTTCAGCCTGCCAACAGGGCTGTTTATATGGTCAAGTTCCCAAAAGTTCTTCAGTCATTCCCTCCATCCAAGCAGGCAGAAAGCTTCACGATGTCTTATACTATCTCCAAAGAGCAGGCTGGAGTGCCCGCGGGTGCAAATGTAGCTCCTCTTTGGCCCCAAACCATCCCCACCAAAGCCACCCTCTCCACCTCCCCCGAAGCCTACGTCCTCGACTCCATCCCGCTGCCGGTGCCGAATCCTTGGAAGCGGAATGTGCGACTGGCGGACCTCGCTTTCCTCAATGATCAGGGCGATGCGGCTGGCGTGACCTTCGATGGCGATGTCTGGCTTATCTCCGGTCTGAAGGGCGATCTGGAAAACGTGACTTGGAAGCGTTTTGCCTCCGGGCTGCATGAGCCGATGAGCATTGTGGCTCAGCCCATCATGCTTGCACGGACGGACGTGGAGTCGATTCCAAAAACTCCTCTCCAGATGTTCGTCTTCGACCGCAATGGCATCTGGAACCTTGTGGACACGAACGGCGACAAGGAATGCGACCGCTATGAGATGTTCTGCAATCTCCCCGCCCAGACGGCGGAGACGCGGGAGTTTCCAAACTCGATGAAGCTGGGGCCGGATGGAGCGCTCTACATTTCCAAAGGCGGGCAGGAAGGCACCACGCGTGGGAAGCACAACGGCACGGTCATCAAGGTCGCGCCGGATGGGAAGTCCTTCGAGGTCATCGGCTACGGGCTGCGGCAGCCGTTCATCGGCGTTCATCCAGAGACGGGACTCGTCACCGCGAGCGATCAGCAGGGGCATTACGTGCCTTCCACGCCGCTGCACATCATCGAAAAACATCGCTTCTACGGGCATCTGCCCACCATTGCCGAGAAAGAAAAGTATCCCGAGGCCATCGCCGATCCGCTGACTTGGCTGCCGCATCCGGTGAACCCGAGCGGCGTCACGCAGACATGGCTCGTCGGGGCCAAGATGGGGCCAATCAATGACGAGTTGATCCACATCGGCTACAACCGGCCGGAGTTGTTCCGAGTGCTCAAAAACTCGCGCTTTGAAAAGCCCCAGGCAGCTGTGATGAGTTTCTGGCGCGACTTTGATTTCCCCACGCTCAATGCCCATGTGAATCCAGCGGACGGGCAACTCTATGTCGTCGGTTTCCAGGTCTGGGGCACCATCGCGCCGAAGCTCAGCGGCCTGGCCCGTCTGCGCTACACGGACAAACCCCGCGTGCTGCTGAAGGAACTCACGCCCACGGACAAAGGCGTGCTTTTACGCTTCAATGCCAAGCTGGATGCCAAGCTCGCCGCCGATCCCGCCAGCTACAGCGCCGAGCGTTGGAACTACAAACGCACGCCGGAGTATGGCAGCCCGCATTTGAAGCTGGATGGCAGCGCCGGGCAGGAATTTATGACCGCCAGTAGCGCTTACCTGAGCGAGGACGGCAAAAGTGTGCTCGTCGGCTTTCCCGACATGAAAGGCGGCGTCAGCCAGATGCGCATCGGCTGGGGGCTGAAGAGCGCCGACGGCCTGAAAGCGGAGAACACCGCCTATTTCACCCCCTGGGAACTCGCCAACTTCGACTCGGTGAAGGAAGGATTTGGCAAAATCAGCGTCGATCTCACCCCACGTGCCGCTGTCGCCGTCGCCACGATGAAACCGACCGCTGAGGAAGGCGCGAGGCTTTACCAGATGTTCGGCTGCATGGCCTGCCACAGCACGGATGGCAGCACCGTCGGCAAAGTCGGCCCGAGCTGGAGCGGCCTCTTCGGCAGCGAGCGCGACATCGCCAAAGGGATGAAGGGCAAGGTCAAAGCCGACGCCGCCTACCTGCGCGAGTCCATCCTGGCTCCGAGCGCCAAGGTGGTGAAGGGTTTTGAGAAATTCGACACCGGCATGCCCATCTACGCCGGAATCCTGAACGACTCGCAGATCGACAGTTTGATCCTCTACATCCAGTCGCTGAAATAGGCGTTGGCAGGGAAAGCGGCTTCTTTTCCACTCTCTGGCCCGCTGCCTGCTGCTTGAGGGGATTGAACCTTGAGATTCCCGGCGTCCGGGGCCAAGCGTCACGCCCCCAACCCCATGCGCAAAACCAAGATTCTCTGCACCCTCGGCCCCGCGACGGAAAGCGCCGAAGTCATCGCCACCTTGATCGCCAAAGGCGCGGACATCATCCGCCTGAACATGAGCCACGCCTCCCACGACTGGGTGCGCATGGTTTATGGCCGGGTGCGCGAGGCGGCCAACAGCGTCGGACGCGAGATCGCCGTGCTCATGGACCTCACCGGCCCCAGCATCCGCACGGGCGATGTCGATCAGGCCTGGCAGCTCAAGGTCGGCGATGAGGTCGAGTTCCGCTGCACGCCCGATTTCCAGCCCACCATCGGCTACTCCTGCACGGTCAATTACCCCGATCTCGGCAAGGACCTCAAGCCGGGCGATATCATATTCATCGACGGCGGCATGATCCAGGTCAAAGCCCACACCGTGACCCCGAAGCACGTCATCAGCACCGTGCTCACGCAGGGCGAGATGAAAAGCCGCCGCCACATCAACCTGCCCGGTGTGGATGTCCGCCTGCCGCCTTTGACCAAGAAAGACTATGCCGATCTCGACCTCGGCGTGGAGCTGGGGGTCGATTACTTCGCGCTCAGCTTTGCTCGTGAGCCCGCCCACATCCAGCATCTAAACCTCCTTCTGGAGCAGAAGGGCAGCAAAGCCCGCGTCATCGCCAAGATCGAAAACCAGCAGGCGCTCAAGAACATCGACACTCTCGTCGAAGCCAGCGGCGGCATCATGATCGCCCGCGGCGACCTCCTTCCACGGACGCAAAGTCATCGTCGCCACCCAGATGCTGGAAAGCATGATCGAAAACCCCGTGCCGACTCGTGCGGAGGTCACCGACATCTTCAACGCCGTGATCGAGCAGGTCGATTGCGTCATGCTCTCCGGTGAGACCAGCGTCGGTCGCTACCCGGACAAATGCGTCGAGGTGCTCGACAACGTCATCCGCCGGATCGAGCAGAAGTATCCCTCCGGCCGCTTCGCCAGTGATGCCCCACTCAAGACGAACAAGCACAAGACCGTCAAAGCCGCCATTCTGCTGGCGAACAGCATCCCCGGATCAAAACTCCTCGTCTTCACCCTGCGCGGTGTCATGGCCCACTTGCTCGCCCATCAGCGCCCCGAGTTCGCCCCCATCTTCGCCTTCACGCCGAAGCTCTACGTCAGCCGAGCCCTTGTCAGCGCCCGTGGCGTACAGCCCTATGTCATGGAGTTCGTTGAAGGGCAGCCCGACAAATCCATCCGCGATGCCATCGCCCTGCTTCACAATCACGGCCTCGTGAAAACCGGCGACCCTCTCGTGATCCTCAGCGATGCCCTCTACGACGGGAACAACATTGATGCCATCTTGCTTCAGGACGCGTGATCACCTCACCAGCCCTTCCGGCAGTTCCTTCAGCCGCTCGACGCCCGTGACTTCGTGGAAGAACCAGGGTTTTCCGCCCGCCTTTTTGTAGATCACGGTGCGGCTGGCATACTTCGCGCCGTCATGTTCCTTGTATTCGGTGAAGCGGTAAAAGTCACCGCGCCAGTCGAGGCGGTGAAGGAGGCTCGTGGCTTTGTCGAAGTAGAAATCCATGGCTGGATCGACCGAGCCGCTGACGCGTAGGCCAAAGCAGGTTTTGCCGTCGTCGGTCATGTCAGGGATGACTTCGATCTTCGACTCCGGCGCGGTGAAGATGCCGAGCGTCCAGGCCCAGACGTCATACTTCGCTGGTTCCTCGGCACGCTCCTTTTTGCCGAGCCACCAATACTTCGGCGGCTCGATCACCGAAGCGCGGGTGGAGCGTTTTTTACCTTCGGCAGGCTCAGGTTTATCGCCGAAGTGGAAGATCTCCTGAATGCGGAAAAGGGTGAGCAACTTGTCCTTTCCACCCGCAGCGGTGAGCACCTGATCGACGAGCGGTTTTGAGTCCGCAGTCTGCGCTTGGGCAGGCAGGGAGAGGAGGAGCAGAAGGGGCAGGCAGCGGGTGAGGAAATTCATGGGCTGTTGTAAACGCAGTAGCCAGGCCATGACTGTCTTTCCAGAGATTAATTCGCAGATGCCTCCGGGTCGGCAAAGAGGCGCTTCATCATCGTGTGACGATCCTGCAGGAAGCGGCGGGTGATGAGGTAGTGCTCCGTTTCCTCATATTCGATGCGCTGGATGCCCTCTGGGCCGAAGTGGTAGATCCAGGCATCTGGATAGGCCATGATCAGGGGTGAATGGGTGGCGATGATAAACTGGGAAAAGTCGCCCACCAAGTCATGCATCCGCACGAGCATGGAGAGCTGTCGCTGGGGTGAGAGAGCGGCCTCGGGCTCATCGAAAAGGAAGAGGCCCTGGCCGTCGATGCGCTTGGTGAGCAGATTTAGGAACGATTCACCATGCGACTGCTCATGGAGGCTTTTGCCGCCGTAGGAACGCAAGACGCCTCCGCAGAAGGGTGTGGCTTCGAGTTCGTCCAGCTCCGTGGCCCAGTTGTAAAAGCTTTCGGCGCGCAGAAAGAAGCCATCCATGGGCCGATTGCTCGTGCGTGACAGAGTCAGATGCTGGGTCAGCGGTGAGGTATAGGCATGAGTGCCGGGACTGGCGATGCGGCTGCCGCCTTCCGCCTTGAAGCCGAGCTTTTCAGCCAGTGCTTCCAGCAGCGTGGACTTTCCTGAGCCGTTCTAGCCAACAAAGAAGGTGACGTTTGGATGCAACTCCAGTGTGCGA
>JBIKIA010000675.1:0-2798 GCA_044361885.1 Prosthecobacter sp.
GATCGCCCTGCGGGATGCCTTGGAGGACCAGCTATGATTTGTAAAACGCTCGAACAACTCGCGATCGAAAACGCCCTCGGCACACTCACTGCCGAGGAGCGGTTGCAGTTTGAGCGCCTGCTGGCCGCCTATCCCAGCCAGAAGGCAGAAGCGGCGGCTTACATCGATACGGCAGCGATGATGGCCCTGGCGGCGAGTCCGCGCGTGGCACCACCGGCAGACCTCAAGACTCGTCTGCTCTCCCATTTGCCGAAGAAGGATGTTTTGGCCACCCACCCACCGGTGGAGCCCAAGTCATTCAGTGCCTGGCTGAAGTCTCGTTACTTCGGGCTTCTGCGGCCTTTCCTCACTCTCCCCGAATCTGTGAAAGCTCAACTGGTGGGCATCGACAAGACTCCCCAGTTTACAGATCCTGAGCAAATGCCCTGGATGCCGACAGGTGTGCCTGGCTTCCGCAAAAAGTTGATCCGTGATGAGGATACCTTCCGCATCCAACTCGTTCAGGTCGATGCTGGAGCCAGCATTCCTGATCACGACCATGAAGGCACGGAGGACATCTATCTTTTGTCAGGCCACCTTCAGACTCAGGGACGCCTGCTTGGCCCAGGTGACTTTATGCACTTCGCTCCGGGTAGTCATCATGATGAAGCTTTTTCCATGGATGGCTGCCACGCGCTGATGATCATCAGCAAGCCGCCGCCAACCGAAACTGCCAAGTTGGAGATGGCCTGAACTGGATTCAGCCCATCATTTGGATGCGGCTACGCCTGCATTGCCCAATTCATTCAGAACCCGCGCGGCATGAGGGGCGTGAAGAGGATGAAAACGTGAATTCAAACTCAGAGCGCGGGAAAGCTGATTGCGGGCCTCGGGAAGATCACCCAGAGCACGGGCAATGAGACCTGCATGGTAGTGAATCGAGGCTTCAGGTGTGCCGATGGCAAGTACCCGACGAATGGCACGGCGAGCATCTTCGAGTTTGCCTGCTTTCAGACTGGCCCAGGCGTAGGTGTCGAGTTCCTGGCCATTGCCGCTGTCACGATGTTCGGACGCGAGCTGGAGGGCACGCTCCGGCTGGAGATCATGATCCGCATAGTAGCGGGCCATCTGTGTGTGATCATGATTTCCAGCCGCGCGATGGCGTTCGTGGAGTCGCTCGATGCGTTCATGAAAGCTCGCTGCTTCGGAGGTGCGGCCTTGGGATTGATGCAGATCGCCGAGGGCCACGAGGGCTTCGTGTTGCTCTCCTCTGGAAAGTAACTTCTCAAAGATGGCTACCGCCTCGACCTCGCGATGGAGAGCGGTGAGGATCTGGCCGTGCATCAGTTGGAGTGCTTGATGATCGGGGCAGAGCTTCAAGCCTTCAGCATTGGTTTGAAATGCAGGTAAAAGCGCGCCTTCATGGAAAAGCATGTGTGCCAGACGCGCGCGGCACCAAGCGCTGTTCTCCGCGTGAACACCACCAGCAGCGATAGCCTTACCCATCAGCCAGCGGGCTTTCTTCGCATCGCCCGTGATCCAGAGAAGCCATGCGGCGCGGCTGTAGGAAGAGAGGGCGGGGCGTGCATCCATCATCTCCTGGTAGGACTCGAATGCGCGGTCGAGGTCGCCGAGCTCCAGTGCGGCATCGCCAATGATGCCATGCGAAGTGGGGTTTTGCGGATCGAGTGCCAGTGCCTCGCGTGCCCAGCGCACACTTTGCGGAAAGTCATGCCGTCCGCCCCAGACCCAGGCGAGGCCATTGAGCGCTTCGACATGCTGCGGGACTCGTTGATGAGCCAAGGTGTAAGCTGCCTCGGCATGTGCATGCCAGAGTGCATCGCCCGTGTCGCGCTGCTTTTGGGCGATGGCATCTCCCAGTCGGCACCAAGCTTCTGCATCATTGATGCGATGGCGAGCATTCGCGATGGCCTGAAGAATGATCGCGTCAGTGCCAGAGATGCCTTTGATCTGGCCGAGCAGGCGCTCAAGCACCTTTCCGGGTGCGAGGGAAGTCTGCACGACAGTTTCTGCTTTCGCTTCCGGCGTCGGAGTCCGCTGGCTCCATAGCGCGGCCCAGATGAGACATAATCCAGGCACTAGGAGTGCTTTAGCAATTGGGGGAGCAGACATTGGGTGGGCAATCTTGGTTCGGCCATTATCAGGCGGTAAAAAGAAGCGCACCCGCGACTCCGAGGGGTGAGTCACGAGTGCGCATGGTTCGCAGGCGTTACTGAGCGCTCGTGCGAGAGTCTTTGCTGTTGTTCGGGCCGGCATGCGGCGTGGCCGCGTAGGGGAATGTGCGGTTATAGACCTGATCGTTCGCGGAGACATTGTCCCCGACGACGGTAATAGTGGTGAAGGTCGGTCCACTGGCCACAGCCGTGAGGGCGATGTCCACCACGTCGTCGCCGAAGCGGCGTCCGTTCGGCCAGCCGGAAGGGATCATGTTTCCACTGCCATCGGCCACGGTGTCGCCGCCGATGAAACTGAGACGACTGAAGCCTTCATCGCCAGCCACCCTCACAGGGCCTGTGGTGGTGTTGACACGAATGACATCAGGAATGTACACGGCACGCAGATCCGCGCGATTGGTCGTGACAAAACTGGTGCCAAAGACGGCGTTGATCAGCACGGCCACTTCGGGATTTAGCGCATATTTAGCGAAGAGCGCAGCATCCGAGGTGGGTGGTGTGCGATTGTATAAATCTTTGCCAGCCATAGCCACGAGGACTTCGTTGAAGATCGGGTTGGCAAGGCGGTTCACCTGCACGAAGGGGTTTTTGCGAACGATAGCCTGACCTCCAGGACGGATGGTG
>JBIKIA010000676.1:0-2797 GCA_044361885.1 Prosthecobacter sp.
GGTGCTGTGGTCGTAGAGTTCGGCGGATCCGTCGCGCCGTTCGGTGAGGCGCCAGCGTTGGGTGCGGACGGTGCGGCCGTTGCCCCATTGGCAGAAGGCACCGGGTTTGCCTTCGGCTTTGGGGTCGTGAAGGAGTGGGAGAAAGCTTTTTCCGTCGAGTGAATCGGGCACGGGCAGTGCAGCGAAGTCGCAGAAGGTGGGGAAGAGATCGAGCAGTTCGACGATACCGCCTGCTTTGGCCGCTTTGGCACCCTGCGGATTGCGCACGATGAGGGGGACGCGCATGACTTGCTCATCGATGCTGTGTTTACACCACTGGCCGCGCCAGCCGAGGTGATACCCGTGGTCGCTGGTGAAGACGATGAGGGTGTGGTCGAGCTGGCCTTTGGCGCGGAGGTGATCGAGGAGGCGGCCGACTTGGTTATCGAACTCCGTCACGGCGGCGTAGTAGCCGAGGATGCCTTCGCGTTGATGCGCGGCGGACATTTCCATGCCGGGCTCTTGCAGCAGAGAGCCGGGCGGCAAGGGCGTGGCATCGGAGGGGGGGATCTCGGGCGTGAACTTGGTGGGATCGTGCGCGTCGAAGTTAGCCTGGGTGCTATCCCAGGGCACATGCGGTGAATGAAAGCCGATGGCGGCAAAGAAGGGCTTGGAGGGATCGCGTTCTTTGTCGAAGAACTGGATCAAGCGCTCGGCACGCACCCAATCGCCCATGGCCTCCTGGGAATCGGCCAGGCGGATGAGCGAGACGCGTTTCCGCTGCTGGCCGAGGTCTTCATCGAAGGAGGTGTTTTGTGTTGGCAGCTTCGGGGCCATGTCCTCGCGTTTCACACGCACGTCCCAGGCCTTTGGATCGGTATAGGCGTCGTTGGGGTCGTCGTGATCGATCTTGCCGATAGCGGCGGTTTGATAGCCGTGCTCGCGGAACCAGCGGCCCATGGTCATCGTGTCGGGATGCTCGATGAAATGGTTCGACCGTGCATGGCGTGTGTTCAGCCCGAGCATGAAGGAGGTGCGGCTGGGTGTGCAGACCGCGCCCTGGCAGTAAGCCTTGGTGAACACGATACCTTCGCCGGCGAGACGGTCGAGGTTCGGCGTGATGGCCGCCTTGTCACCGTAGCAGCCGAGACGCGTGGCGAGATCGTCGGCGATGATGAAAAGTATGTTCGGCTTCGATGTCTCGGCGGCGGTGACTGACGTCGCAATGATGATGAAGAGGAACAGGAGGCTTTTCATGTTTCGGATTTTTCGACTGGAGAATGAGGACAGAAGAATGGATTCATATAGGCGCGGGTCCCCATTCTCCTGTCGAAACTCTTCGCCTACAACTATTTGCGGCCAAACTCACGACTTGTGGCTAAGGCGATGATGAACTCGCGAATCGCAAAGTCCTTCGCTTTTGCACGCTTCACAATGTCCTGCGCTAGGTCTTCGTCCGTGAAACCATACGGACGACCGAGCGCATACTCGATGAGGGCTTCGGTGAAGCTGCGGGCGAAGTTTTCCGGTTTGGCGGCGATGATGTCGCGGAGTTGGAAGTAGTCATTGAACTTCGGGCCATTGTGGAAGGCTCCGCTGGGGTCGATGGGCCAGTCTTTCCGGCCTCCGTTGGCCCTGGTATAGAGTTCGGTGCTGCGCCACTGGCCGATGGTGTTGAAGTTCTCCAGGCCGAAGCCGATGGGGTCGATCTTGCGGTGGCATTGCAGGCACTGCGGCTCTTCCTGATGCGCGAGGATGCGTTCTCGCGGGCTCAGGGGTTTGTCGGCGAGTCGGCTGAGTTGGGGGACGTTCGGCGGCGCGGGTGGTGGTGGATCGTGCAGGAGTTTGCGCAGCACCCAGGCTCCGCGCTCGACGGGGCTGGTGCGTTCTCCGTTGCTGCCCATGGCCATGATGGCGGCCATGCCGAGCAATCCTCCGCGTGGTGAGTTGGTTGGCAGCGATACGGGGCGGAAGGCATCGCCGGTGACGCCTTCGATGCCATAGAGGTTCGCCAGCAGGCCATTGATGACAGCTTGATCGCTCTTGAGTAGCCGCGTGAGGCTGGCGTTGGTCTGCAGCAGATGCGCGAAGGTTTCATAGACTTCCTTGCGCACAGCGGACTTCGCGCTGTCGTCGAATTGCGGGAACATCTGCTTGTTGAATTGAAAGAAATCGAGCCGGTCGAGGCCGAGCCATTGATGAACGAAGCCGGCAACGAACTCACGCGATTTAGGGCTGGCGATCATGCGGTCCACTTGCGCCTGAAGGATCGCCGGCGAATGCAAATCACCAGCGGCGAGAAGTTCATCATCGGGCGGTGCGCTCCAGAGAAAATAGGCCAGCCGTGTGGCGAGTTCAGCATTGGTGAGTGTGCGTGGCTTGCCGGGCTGCGACGGCTCGCTGAGGTAAATGAATCCCGGTGCGGCAAGCACGATGCTGAGTGATGACTTGATTGCGCTTTCGTGCGTATCTCCGGCCGCACGATGCGAGTCGTAGAACTTCACGAGACGATCAATGAAAGCGCTCTCGGACTTGGTGCCTCTAAACGCTCGCTGGGTGAAGGATTCGATGATTTCGCGGACGGGCTTGGCGCTGAAGATGTCGGCTTTGGTTTCAGAAGGCAGCGGGCCTTCAAGTTCTAGCCAGTCAACCCACATGGATGGCGGCAACCAGTCCTTATGCTCCCTAACATACCGCACCCAGATGCCTACTTCGGCCTCACGCGAGTTCTGGCGTTTTTCGCGGATCGCGAATGGCCGGTCATCGGTGCTCGTGATGGTGACGGGCATCTCGATGACCTGCGGATCCGTCATGGTGC
>JBIKIA010000006.1:0-29977 GCA_044361885.1 Prosthecobacter sp.
ATGAAATCTCCGGCGTTAACGAGGCAACTGCCCGTGAAGCCTGCCGTCTCGCTGCGAATAAGCTAGGTTTCCGCACCCGCTTCATCACCCGAGCCATCTCCCATTAATCTCCGCCTGACCGACCCTAATGAAGATCAAAGAACTCCGTGAGATGTCCGTGGAAGAGCTCGGCGCTCGTAAGCGCGAACTCCGCCAAGAAATGCTCAACCTTCGAGTACAGCAGCAGATTGGGCAGCTTGAAAACCCTTCTCGCATCCGCACTCTACGCCGTGAAGTGGCCCGCATCGAGACACTAATTACTCAGCGCACCAGTGCTGTTGCCGCCAAGGCAGCCTGATTTTCTTTTAACGCAACCCTTTGAATTGACCGAAGCATCATGAGCGAAACAGCAACCGTGACACCCATAAAAGCCCCCGTGCAGAAAACACGCGTCGGCATGGTGGTCTCAGACAAGATGAACAAGACGATCGTCGTCGAAGTCGAGCGCCGCGTGCCTCACGCCAAGTTCAAAAAGATCGTGCGCAAGACATCTAAATTCTATGCTCACGACGAAAATGGCCAGGCCAAGGAAGGTGACAAAGTGCTCATCGCCGAGACCCGTCCGCTCAGCAAACTCAAGCGCTGGAATCTCGTCGAAGTGCTCAAGCACTAATCGCCGCCCGTCTCTCGCAAGCTTACTTAACCCAATCATTCGAGGAGAATACCACAATGCTTCAGATGGAATCTTCAATCCCGGTAGCTGACAACACCGGTGCCCGCATGGCCGAAATGATCGGCGTGCTCGGCAAGAAAAATAGTCGTTTTGCCTACATTGGCGATATCATCACCGCCCACGTCCGTGAGTCCACCCCGACTGCTAGCGTGAAAAAAGGTGAAGTCGTCCGCGCCGTCGTGGTTCGCACCGCACACCCGATTCGTCGCAATGATGGCTCTATCCTCCGTTTCGACAAGAATGCCATTGTCATTATCGACAAGGACAACAATCCCAAGGGAACCCGCATCTTCGGCCCCGTCGCTCGTGAACTGCGCGACAAGAACTTCATGAAGATCGTCTCCCTCGCCCCTGAAGTTCTGTAAGCCATGAATCGCACCAAGACCCACGTCAAAAAAGGCGACACTGTCGTCGTCATCGCCGGAGCCCACAAAGGTGCTCAAGGCACCATCAAGGAAGTCCAGACCACGAAAAATCGTGTGCTTATCGAAGGTATCCGCATGATCAAAAAAGCGGTTAAGCCTTCCCAAGCTAACCCCAACGGTGGCTTCCTTGAGAAAGAAGGCCCCATCCATATTTCCAACGTCAAGCTTGCCGAAGCCACAAAGAAAGCGGCTCCTGCAAAGAAGAAGGTTGCGAAGAAGTAATAGATCCCCTAATTGCCGCCCCCTCTGAATCCCTGCCCCGCTTACAATGCGGCGGCCCCCGGAGACAAGGCAGCACAGCCAAACTGAAACATGACCCCAGCCCTCCAAACTCTCTATAAAGAGAAACTTCGCACCTCGCTTAAAGAACAGCTTGGCGTTGCTAACATCCATCAAGTTCCGAAGCTTGATAAAATCGTCATCAACTGTTCCGTCGGCTCCCAAGGTGAGCGCAAGCAGGCGATCGAAGATGCCGTGAATGAAGTCCAGCTCATCACCGGACAAAAACCCATCATCACCAAATCGAAAAAGGCTATCGCCAATTTCAAACTTCGCGTTGGTGAAAACGTCGGTGTCAAGGTGACCCTGCGTGGCACCAAGATGTATGACTTCCTTATGCGACTTGTCCGCACAGCACTGCCTCGTGTGCGTGACTTCCGCGGCGTTGCTCCCCGTTCCTTTGACGGACGTGGTAACTATACGCTCGGCATCACTGATCAGTCTATCTTCCCTGAGATCGAGCTTGATAAAATCAAGCGTGCACTCGGTTTTGACATCACTTTCGTGACCTCGACTAATAACGATGATCACGCCCGTGAACTCCTCCGTGCGCTCGGCATGCCCTTCCGTGGCAAGATCAGCCAGCAGCAGAAAAAGGGCGAGGGCGAATCTGAAGCCGCCGCTGCTTAACCTGAACCTGAACTGAAACGTCCGACTCCACTGAGCCATGACTGACCCAATTTCCGATTATCTCACCCGCATCCGTAACGCTGCCGCCGCCGGCCAACAGGAAGTCTTCGTACCCTTCTCTAAAGTGAAGAACGAGATTTCCCGCATCCTTCAGGAAGAAGGCTACCTGTGGAGTTACGAAGTGGATACCACTGCCGCTCGTCCGCGTTTGAAGCTCAAGCTCAAGTATCAGGATAAACTTCCTGTCGTGCGTCATATCAGCCGCGTCAGCAAACCTGGTCTTCGCAAATACGTAGGTTCTGACGAGATCCCTCGCGTGCTCGGTGGGCTCGGCATTTCCATCCTTTCCACCTCCCGCGGTCTCATGACCGGCACCCGCGCTAAGAAGGCAAAGGTCGGCGGCGAACTGCTCGCCAAGGTCTGGTAACCCCCAACACGAGAGGAACCTCACATTATGTCACGAGTCGGTAAACAACCCATCTCCATCCCGGACAAAGTCTCCGTTAAAATCGGTGCAGACCGTTCTGTCCACGTTGAGGGCCCCAAGGGCAAGCTCAACTGGAACCTTCCTGAAGGCGTCACCGTCGTCTCTGAGGGCAAAGAAGTCCTGGTCACCCGCCTGAACGAAGATCGTAAAGTGCGTGCCATGCACGGAACCACTCAGCGTCTCATTGCCAACATGGTGCATGGCGTCAGCCAAGGCTATCGCAAGGACCTCGAAATTCACGGTGTCGGCTTCCGTGCCGCTGTCAAAGGCAATGTCATTGATCTCCAGCTTGGGCAGAGCCATGACCGCCTACATCCCATCCCTGCTGGTGTCAAAGTCACCGTTGCTGAAAACACCAAGATCGCCATTGAAGGCATCGACAAACAAGTCGTCGGCCAGCTCGCCGCCGACATCCGCGCCTACTACCCGCCAGAGCCTTACAAAGCCAAGGGCGTCCGTTATGTCGGCGAAGTGATCCGCCGCAAGGCAGGCAAGAGCGTGAAGTAACCCCAGACGAGCACCACGAACATGGCTTTAGATCGCAAACTCATTCGCTCGCGTGTCCACGCGCGCATCCGTCAGAAAGTAAAAGGCACCGCCGCCCGTCCGCGTCTTGCCGTTTACTTCTCCAATACTAACGTTTACGCCCAGCTCATCGACGATGAGGCCGGCAAAACCATCGTCTCCGCTTCCACTAAGGAAAAAGGCTTCGGCAATGGCAAAGCAAACATCGCAAGCGCCGCCAGGGTCGGTCACACCGTAGCCGAGCGCGCTATCGCCGCCAAAGTCGAAGAAGTCGTCTTTGACCGCGGTGGTTTCATCTACCACGGCAAAGTCAAAGCACTTGCCGACGCCGCCCGTGAAAAGGGTCTGAAGTTCTAATCCCCCCCCACACCCATTATGGCAGAAGAAAATCGTAACTCTGATGGCGACTCCGTCGAAAAGGTCGTCCACATCAACCGATGCGCCAAGGTCGTGAAAGGTGGACGTCGTTTCAGCTTCTCCGCTCTCGTCGTCTCTGGTGACCGCAATGGCCGTGTTGGCTGGGGCTTTGGCAAGGCGAATGAAGTCGCCGACGCCATCAAAAAAGCTACCGAGTCCTCCCGCAAAAAGATGAACGTCGTTCATCTCAACAATAACACCATTCCGCACGAGGTTATTGGTGAGCATGGTGGCGGTCATATCATGCTCAAACCTGCTTCCCCTGGGACTGGGATTATCGCTGGTGGTGGAGCACGCGCTGTGCTTGAAGCTGCCGGAGTGAAAGACGTTATCGGCAAATCCTTTGGATCAAGTAATCATGCCAATGTTGTGAAGGCTACCCTTGCAGCTCTCGCCGCCCTTCGTCCGAGGGATCAAATCCTCCGTGCACGTGGCAAGGAAATCAAAGAGCGCAAAGCCCTCTAAGGTTTCCAATTTTAACTTCTAAATTTAGATCTCTCATGCGTCTTCACGATTCCCAACCCCGCCCCGGTGCGGTTAAACGCAAAAAACGTATTGGCTGTGGCGAAAGCTCCGGTCACGGCAAGACTTCCTGTAAAGGGCACAAAGGCCAGATGGCTCGTTCCGGCCGCGGTATTCGCCCTGGCTTCGAAGGTGGCCAGATGCCTCTCTTTCGTCGTCTTCCCAAGAAAGGCTTCTCCAATGTTCAGTTCCGTGACGTGTATGAAACCGTCAATGTCGGTGATCTCAACGCCTTCGAAGATGGTACTGTCATCAACGAAACTGCTCTTCGTGAGAAAGGCCTCGTCAATCGCAACTGCGATGCCATCAAGATCCTTGGTTCTGGCGACCTGAGCCGCAAGCTCACCGTTGAAATCAAGAGTCTGAGCGCATCCGCCCGCGAGAAGATCGAGAAAGCTGGCGGCTCCATTGCTGCCTGATCCCCGAATTCCAAACTTTGAGCGGGCCGGTCCCTGCCAACTTCATTGTTGGTGTTGAGGCTAGGCCCGTTTTTCTTTATTCCGACACGTCTTTTTGACCTCACCACCATGATTTCCGCTTTCGCTGATAGTTTCAAAATTCCGGACCTGCGCTCCCGCATCCTCTTCACGCTGGCGATGATCGTCATCGTCCGTATCGGCACAGCCATCACCCTCCCCGGTGTCGACGGCAGCGTGCTCGATGAGTGGATAAGCAGTCGTGCTGACAACGGAGGTGCCGCCGCTCAGGTGGCTGCCCTCCTAAACGTCTTTTCCGGCGGCGGTCTACAAAACTGCGCCATTTTTGCCCTCGGGATCATGCCTTACATCAGCGCCAGCATCATGCTGCAGCTCCTCACGGCCGTGTATCCGCCACTGAGCAAAATGGCCCGCGAAGAAGGCGGCCGTCAAAAAATCACTCAATACACCCGTCTCGCCACCATCGCGTTGTGTTTGTTCCAGGGTTACCTGCTCGCCAAGTCACTTGCACAGCCTGGTCAAAACATTTTCCTCGGCGGTCTCCAGGAGGTCATTGACCGCACTGGCAAGCCTCTCGTCCCTGATTATGGCCCAATGTTTGTCATCGTCACTGTCATTACCATCACAGCTGGCACCATGCTCATGATGTGGCTTGGTGAGATGATCACGGAGCGTGGTATCGGCAATGGCGTCTCCATCCTCATCTGTGTAAACATCGTCGCAGATCTTCCTGGTGCCATGGTCCAGGTCTGGCAAACTTATGTCGGTAATGCTGCCGGTGATGCCAGCAAACCTGCTACCCTCGTGCTGTTGCTCGCCTTTATGATTATCGTCATTGCCGGGGTGATATCCATTACGCAGGCGACCCGACGCATCGCTATTCAATATGCTAAACGTGTTGTCGGTCGCAAAGTTTATGGCGGGCAGACCCAGTATCTTCCCCTCAAGGTGAACTACTCCGGCGTCATGCCCATCATCTTCGCCCAAGCCATCCTACTCTTCCCTGCGCAGATCCTCAGCGCCCTTTTCCCTGACGTTCGCTGGGTGCAGGACTTCTCGGCTCTCATCGGTTCCGGCTGGGTCTATTATGTGCTTTCTGCTGGTTTGATCTTCTTCTTCAGCTACTTCTGGGTCGCCACCATGTTCCAACCTACCCAGATCTCCGAGGATCTGAAAAAGAGTGGCGGTTATCTCCCCGGCATCCGTCCAGGTAAGCCCACTGCGGACTTCCTCGACTTCACGATGAGCCGCCTCACCTTTGCGGGTGCCATCTTCCTCACGGGGCTCTACGTCATGCCTGCCATCGTCAGCCGCTTCCTCGGAATTTCGCCTCAGACTGCTCAGTTCTTCGGTGGCACCAGCCTCCTCATTCTTGTCGGCGTTGTACTTGATGTCATGCGTCAGATCGAAACGCATCTTCTCCAGGCACACTATGACGGCTTCCTGAAGAAGGGCCGTATCCGTGGTCGTTTTGATCGCATGGCACAGACCGGACAGGTCGCAGACTCCCGCACCGTCGTTTGGCTCTGGACTGGCATCGCCATCTTGGCCCTTGTTGGTGTCGCTTACTTTATTTCCACAGGTAAGTAAGCTCGCTCGGCATCCAAGAACATGCTCGGTAGCAAGATCCCCATCCGTCACGGTTCTGTCTTGAATGGACTCCGCGCCGCCAATGCCTTGGCGCGTGATGTTCTCCTTAAAACTGCCGCTCAGGTAGCTGTTGGCATCACCACCGGTGAGGTGGACCGCTACGCAGCTGCTGAAATGAAGGCGCGTGGATGCAAAAGCGCTTTCCTCGGCTACCGCAAGTTTCCTGGCCATATCTGCATCTCCATCAACGAGGAGATCGTCCATGGCATCGGTGGGCCGCGTGTCATTCAGGATGGCGACATTGTGAAGATCGATGTCGGCATCGAATACGATGGTTGGATCGGCGACAACGCTCTCACTGTACCAGTTGGCAATGTTGCCAAGGAAACCATGCACCTCCTCGCGGCCACGGAAGAATCTCTCCACGTCGCCATCCGTCATGCTCGTGATGGCTGGATGCTCGGCGATCTCTGCCACAGCGTCGAAAACCACGTCAAACAATACGGCTATACTGTCGTCCGCGAGTTCGTCGGTCACGGCGTGGGCCGCAAACTCCACGAAGAGCCGCAGGTGCCGAACTACGGCAAAAAGGGCGAACGACCGCGTCTCAAGGCGGGCATGTCCATAGCCATCGAGCCGATGGTGAACATGGGCACCGAGAAGACGCGTGTCCTCGCCGACAAGTGGACCGCCATCACGGTGGACCGCAAGCCAAGCGCGCATTTCGAACATGTCGTTCTCGTCACCGATCAGGACCCCGAAGTGCTGACTTTTCGCAAACGCATGTTCCCCAATGGCGTGAATGATCTCACGCCGCTTCCGGTCAGCGCTTTGATCTGATCTGCTACTGAGTGGCGAACTTCGTCAGCAGTCCGCGTTTGCGTGTGAGGTTCAGAATCCAGAGGAACAGCCAGCCCGCGAGTGCGAGGTAGAGCACGTTCAGCCCGGCGGAGAGCCAAAGGTAGCTCCAGTCCATGCTGCCTGTCTTCATCACGGCACGCATGCCTTCAAAAATATAGGTCGGCGGGAAGCACCAAGCGATGGGCTGACTCCACGAGGGCATGTCCTGTACTGGATAAAACACAGCGACGACTGGTTGAAAGAAGAACGGAATCGCCCAGGCGAGTGACTCCGCCGCCTGGCCCCAGCGCAGGATGAGCGCTGTGGAGATCATGCCCAGCGACCAACCGAAAAGCATCAGGTTGGCAAAGAACGGGATGAGCCACCACTCGAGCTGGAAGATATTGAAAGTGTATCCGAACCATGAAATCAGGCTAAGCACCACGGCAGTGACGGTAATTCGCATCATGCCGACGATGAAGGTGGCGCTGACATATTCCGTGGTGCGCACTGGCGCGACGAAGACATTCAGCAAATTCCGCGTCCACACATCTTCAAGGAAGGAGATGGCCACACCTTGTTGCGCGCGGAACATGATGTCCCAAAGGATCATCGCACCGAGGAGGAATAGGATTTCGTTCCCGAAGGCGACATTGGTATTTCTCTGGATGAACACCGTCACATTCCCCCACACCACGAGATCCACCACCGGCCAGAAGACCAGTTCGACGAGGCGCATGGGGCTCCGCGTATAGAGAAAGAGATAGCGCAGGACGAGCGCGCTGATGATGCGGAGATTCATGGTAGTTTTTCCTTAGCGGGTTCGTCGATGATCTCGCCATCGCGGGCGATCTTGATGAAGACATCTTCCAATGTCGCGCTGCTGGATTGCGCGACGATGTCAGTCGGCGTGCCTTCACACACGATCTTGCCTTTGTGCAGGAAGATCACGCGGTCGCAGACTTCCTCGATGTCACGCATGTTGTGAGAGGTGTAGAGGATGCCGATGTTCCGCTCCCGCTGCACCTTGCGCACGACCTTGCGCACCTTGTCGGCGATGTCGGGGTCCAGGCTCGCCGTGGGTTCATCCAGCATCAGAAGCTCAGGATCATTGAGGAAAGCCTTCACCAAATTCACCCGCGTGGATTCACCCGCCGAGAGCTGTCCGGTGACACGTTCACCGAGATGCGAGATCTCCAAAAGCTCCATCAACTCTGCGATCTTCTTCTTCGGCTCCTTCACCCCGTAGATGCGGGCAAAGACGATCAAATTTTGCCTCACCAGTAGGTTCCCCGGCAACGCCGTGTAGGCAGAGGAAAAATTCGCCCGCTGGAGAATCGCGATGCGGTGCTGTTGCAGCGGCAAACCGAAGGCGAAGATGTTCCCACCTGTCGGCAAAGTCAGACCGAGCAGGCAGTTCATCGCTGTCGTCTTGCCCGCACCATTCGCGCCCAGCAGTCCCAGCACTTCACCACGATGCAGTTTGAAGGAAAAGCGGTCGAGCGCCTTCACGCCGTCAAACTCACGAGTGAGCTCGCGGGCTTCGAGAATGACTTCGCGTGTGTCTGGGGGGGCTGACATGGGCGCGGAGAATCGTCGGACATAGGCGGAATGCAAACGCCAGCCTTTGTCGGGCGTTGGTTGTGGATGCTTTTCCGCCTAGCCTTGATTTTGATGACGACGCTTGTCTCCACAGCTTCTGCGGTGGAGCTGTCGTTCAACCGCGACATCCGGCCCATCCTCTCGGACAACTGCTTCTACTGCCACGGCCCGGACAAAAACCACCGCAAGGGTGATCTGCGGCTCGATGTGCGCGAGGAGCTGATCAAGCTCGGCCCGAAGACACTCATCGAGCGCATCAACACTGCGGATGCCGAGGATCTGATGCCGCCGGCGGATTCGCACAAGAAACTCTCGGCGAAGCAAAAGGACACGTTGAAGCAATGGATCGCCGAAGGGACGAAGTATGAGTCGCATTGGGCCTTTGTGCCGCCGGTGAAGTCGAACGCGGGCAAGTCCATCGACGACTTCATCCGGGCGGAGTTGAAGAAGCACGGGCTTCAGCCTGCGCCGAGGGCTTCACGGGAAACTTTGATGCGGCGGATCGCTTTGGATCTCACGGGTTTGCCGCCGAAGGCATCCGACGAGGCTGACCTGAATGACTTCATTGACCGGTTGCTGCAATCACCGCACTACGGCGAGCACATGGTGGTCGGCTGGCTGGATGCGGCGCGGTTTGCGGACACCAACGGCTATCAGGTGGATCGTGATCGCGAACTGTGGCCTTGGCGGGACTGGGTGATCAAGGCCTTCAACGCGAACATGCCGTTCGATCAGTTCACCATCGAGCAGCTCGCGGGGGATTTGCTGCCGAATGCCACGCTGGATCAAAAGATCGCCACCGGCTTTCATCGCAATCACATGCTGAACGAGGAGGGCGGCATCATCGCGGAGGAGTTCCTCGCGGAATACACGGCCGATCGCGTGGAGACGACGGCCGCCGTTTGGCTCGGCCAGACCTTCAACTGCTGCCGCTGCCACGATCACAAGTTCGATCCCTTCACCGCGAAGGACTTCTATGCGATGAAGGCCTTCTTCCACAACGTGCCGGAGCGTGGCGTGGGCATTTACGGCAACCCCGTCCGCACCAATGCGCCGCCCTTCGTCAAACTGCCCGCACCCGAACTGGAAGCTAAAATCACTGCGCTGAATGCGAAGCTCAAGCCGGTCGAGGACAAGCTCAAAGGCCTCGCGGCGGGTGATCTCGAACCTTGGGCGAAAAAACTCGCCGCAGCGAAGATCGACTGGCTGCCACTCGATCCACTGAAGGCCACCGGTGGTGACAATCCGCCTCAAATCGCCGACAAGGCCGTTTTGATCGGTCCGCAGGAAACGCGAGCGAACAACATCGTCATCAAGGCCAAGCTGCCTGTGGGCAAAATCACCGCGCTGCGCCTCGAATGCTCCACCACGGCTCCCTCGGCCAGTTTTCAATGGAGCGAACTCAAGATTGGCAAAACCAAGCTCCACGCCATTGATGCCGCACAAGCCGCTGTGCTCGACAACGATCGCAAAACTCGCTCCGTGCTCTCGGTGGCACCGAACAAGCCCGTGCAGGCACTTTTTGAACTCGAAAAGCCTCTCGAAGGTTCCGAATTGGAGATCACGATCAGTGTCGAGAATGCCGGCGGACCTTCGCAGTGGCGTCTCTTTGCCACCACGACTCCGACTGAGGTCATCGCGCCAGCGAGCATCTTGACCATCGCGCAGAAAGAAGCTGCCAAACGAACCGCGGCCGAGCGCAAGCAGCTCGCAGACTTCCGGCTGTCGCAAATGCCGGAGCATCGCCGCCTGAGCGAAGAGGCGGCCGCTTTGAAGAAGCAGATCGCCGCGGCGGAGGCAGAGATTCCCACCACGCTGGTCATGGAGGAGCAGAAGGAGATGCGCCCCACGTTCATCCTGATGCGTGGCGCTTACGACAAGCCTGGCGAAAAGGTCGTAGCTGCCACGCCCGGCGTTTTGCCCGCACTCGCCGCCGACTTGCCGCACGATCGTCTCGGCCTCGCGAAGTGGCTCGTCGGTACGCAGAATCCGCTCACAGCCCGTGTCATCGTGAACCGCTTCTGGCAGCACTTCTTCGGCACCGGCCTCGTGCGCACCAGCGAGGATTTTGGCTCCCAGGGTGAGCAGCCAAGTCATCCTGAACTGCTCGACTGGCTCGCCGTCACGTTTCAAGAGAGCGGTTGGGATGTGAAGCAACTCGTGAAGATGATCGTGACGAGCGAGACGTATCAGCAGAGTTCTCAGTTCTCGGTTCAAAGTGCTCAGTTGGACCCGATGAACCGTTTCCTCTCACGCGGACCGCGTCATCGTCTCAGCGCGGAAGTCATTCGTGATCAAGCTTTGGCTGCCAGCGGATTGCTTGTGGAGAAAATAGGCGGTCCAAGCGTGAAGCCGTATCACCCGCCGGGCCTTTACGAGCAGGTCGTGGCCCAGCGTGACAATCCCAAGGCCACCTACCAGCAAGGCAGCGGCGATGATCTCCATCGTCGCAGCCTCTACACCTACTGGAAGCGCAGCGTGCCGCATCCCGGCATGCTGCTCTTTGATGCGCCTTTCCGCGAGACCTGCGCGCTCCGTCGCTCGCGCTCGAACACGCCGCTGCAGGCGCTCAATTTGATGAACGACCCGACGTATGTCGAAGCGGCTCGGTTTCTGGCGCAACGCATGATCAAAGAAGGCGGCACGAGCATCGAGTCACGACTCACGCATGGTTTTCACCTGCTTCTCGGACGAAAACCGAGCCAACAAGAACTCCAAGTCCTCACCGCTGCGGTGGAACGATCCATCAACGACTTCACCAAGGACGCAGAAGCTGCCAAACAGCTCCTCACCTTCGGCGAGGCCAAGACAGACGACAAACTGAGCCCCGCTGAACTCGCCGCCTACACCACAGTCGCCAGCACGCTGATCAATCTCGACGAAACCATCACCAAGGAGTGACCTCATGAGCACCGAATCCTCCCTCGCACCCTTTTCACGTCGCAACTGGCTCAAGAGCCTCGCGCTGGCATCGCTCGCGAATCCAAAACTCTTCGCCTCGCCTGCGGCTCACTTTGCGCCGAAGGCGAAACGCATCATCTGGCTCACGCAGGCGGGTGCGCCGTCGCAGCTCGATCTGTTTGATTACAAGCCGGGGCTCGCGTCGCAGTTCGACAAGGATTTGCCGAGCTCCGTGCGTGGCGAGCAGCGGCTCACGGGCATGACGGCGGGGCAGAAGCGCTTCCCCATCGCGCCATCGGTGTTCAACTTTGCGCAGCACGGCCAGAGTGGCATGTGGTTGAGCGAGTTGCTGCCGCACACCTCGAAGTTCGCGGATGAGATCTGCCTCATTCGCTCGCTGCACACCGAGGCCATCAACCACGATCCGGCGATGACGCTGCTGCAAACGGGGCATCAAATCGGTGGTCGGCCCGCGTTTGGCGCGTGGGTGTCGTATGGCCTCGGATCGGACAACGCGGACCTGCCGGCCTTTGTCGCACTTATTTCGCGTCCCAGCGGTCCCACGAACGCACAGCCGCTCCACGAACGCATGTGGGGCAGTGGTTTCCTGCCGTCGAAGTATCAGGGCGTGCGCATGAGCTCCGGCAAGGACCCTGTGCTCTTCCTTTCCAATCCACCGGGCATCACCACCGAGCGACGTCGCGCCATGCTCGACGATGTCGCCGCGCTGAACCGCCTCAAGCTCGCCGACTACCACGATCCCGAAACGCAGGCCCGCATCGATCAATACGAGATGGCCTTCCGCATGCAGTCTGCCGTGCCCGACCTCGCCGATCTATCCAAAGAGCCCGCCGACATCTACGAGCGCTACGGCCCCGAATCGAAGAAGCCGGGAACGTATGCCGCGAACTGCATCCTCGCCCGCCGGCTCGCCGAGCGTGGGGTGCGCTTCATCCAGCTCTACCATCGCGGCTGGGACCAGCACAACAACCTGCCCAGCGGCATCAAGAGCCAGTGCCACGACACCGACCAGCCCACCGCCGCGCTTTTGGCCGAGCTCAAAGAACGCGGCATGCTCGATGACACGCTCGTCACCTGGGGCGGCGAGTTTGGCCGCACCGTGTATTCTCAGGGCGTGCTCACTCGCGACAATCATGGCCGCGATCACCACCCGCGCTGCTACAGCGTCTGGATGGCCGGAGCCGGTGTGAAAGGCGGCCACGTCCACGGCGAGACCGACGACTTCAGCTACAACATCGTGAAGGACCCTGTGCACATCCACGACCTCAACGCCACCGCCCTCCACCTCCTCGGCCTCGACCACACCCGCCTCACCTACCGCTTCCAGGGCCGCGACTACCGGCTCACGGACATCCATGGCGAAGTCGTGAAGGGCGTGCTGGCGTGACGAAGCGCGCCTGACGCATTTCGCTCACTCTTTGTCGTGGAGTTTGGCATGCAGAGGCCGTTATGATCGGCGCATGAAGCCTCTGCTCGTTCTCCTTCTACTCGCCACCACTTCTTTCGCTGATGACTCGGCCAAACTCACCGCGCTGCTCGCGAAAGACGGCGTCGTGATGATTCCGGCGGGTGATTATCATCTCGATGGCGCGAAGCCGATCCCGCTGCGTTCAAACACCACAGTGATGGCCCATAGGGCTCGCTTCATCCTGCCGGACACCTTGCCGGACAAAGCACGCGTGGTGCTCTTCGCGGGTGAGGACATCGCGCACTTCGCGTGGCATGGCGGTGAGTTCATCGGGCATGTGTTTGATCCAGCTCGGCAGGAGAACTCCTGGGAGCCGAATGCGAACACGAAAGGCATCGAGATAACCACGACGAAAGCAGGCGGCACGCATGACATCCTGTTTCGCGATGTGAAGGCAAACGGCATGGCCGCAGCGGTGATCGGCGTGCATGGTTTGTCCAAAGGCGAGAGCGAGGTCATCGCCTATGCGGAGCGTGTCGCCGTGGAAAGCTGCACGCTGCTACGAAGCGGGAAGTTCATGTGGGACTACGGCTACCTGTGGCAGATCATGACCTACCCCGAGGCCTACGAGCCATGGGAAGTCGAGCGGGCGAAGAAATACTTCCGCACCGATCTGATGCGCGAGGTGACCTTCAGCGGCGATCTGGTGAAATTGGATAACTCGATCAAACCTATCGCCGTGAGCCAAAACGACGAGCCAAGTCAGGCGCTAACCTTCATGGGCGAAAAATTACCGAAAAACATCACTCGCGGCCTGCAATACTTTGTTGTCGAGTCCACGCCTACACACATCAAGATTGCTGAAAAGCCCGGCGGAGTGCCGATTCGATTCGAGAACGACGGCAGCGGCTCTTTAGCCTTCAACATCCAGGCCACCTACCTCGCCGCTTATGCACCCACCGGCAGCGGACCCGGCAAAGGAGCCTTCGATATCACCGGCGCACGCGATGTGCGCGTCACCGGCTGCCAACTCAGCGCCATTGGCGACACCATGCACATTCAGAAGTGCCGAAACATCGTGTTTGCGAACAATCAGATCCTCGGCAGCCGCATGGGCGCGTTCTTTTTGGCCGAGTTCTGCCAAAACGCCACCATCACTGGCAATCTCGTCGATGGCACGAATGGCAGCCGCGTCATCAGCGTCGAGAAAAGCTGCACGGATGTCACGATGACCGGCAACACCTTCCGCAATGGCGGACGCGGTGCGTGGATCAATCAGCCCGTGAACTTCATCATGACCGGCAACGTCTTCATCAACAACACCACGAAGAACGAGCCCGACATGCGCCGCGGCCGCATCGCCTTCCAGACTGCCAAGCCCGGCCAATTCCCCGAACTCTATTTCACCCTCTACGAACCCGGCGCCACCTACGGCCCCATCATCGTGAAAGACAACATCTTCATCCTTGGCGATTCCGCTCCCACCGAAGCCGTGACCTTCGCCCCAAACGGCCATGACCTCGTCTTCACCGGCAACACCTTCCAAAACAAGCCCGCCACCATCGTCGTCGATCCCACCTGCATCCGCGGCACCATCGAAGGCAACCTCGGCGCGAAGACCATCAAGAAGCCGGTAGATTTCAATCACGGGCGGCGGTGATTTTTCCAAACTGGTGCGCCCGCCAGGAATCGAACCTGGATATGCGGCTTCGGAGGCCACCATTCTATCCGTTGAACTACGGGCGCACTTTCTGACGATGGAGTCGCATGAGCCTAGTGGCGGGCAAGTCGTTTTCCTTTGAGTTTGCCTCACTTCAAGTGGGTGCCGTGCAAATATCGCGCAGCTTAGTAACCGGGCTCATGCGTGCGGCGGAAGACGGCGGTGTGGCGAAGTAAGATGAGCGAATCAACGCGATCATACGCTCTGCTTCATTTTCCTTCCTTCGCCCACTGCTTCATAAGGGCGATGTTCTTCTCGACCTCGGGATTTCCTTTGCCGAGATATTCCGCCATGTCGCTGTCATAAATGGCTTCGGATTCGGGGCCTTTATCCTGTGTTTCGGCCATCCATTGATCGAGCTTGGCGCGGTGGGATTCGAGCTGGGCCTTGAACCCCGGATTGACGGCGAGGTTGGTGAGCTGGAAAGGATCGCTCTTGTAGTCATAGAGTTCTTCAGCCGGACGTGTGGGGCTGAAGAGAAGTGATTCTGACATGGCGGGCAGCTTGCCTTCCGCGTGAAGCGTGCGCAGCGTCTGCACGATGGATTTTCCGTCCTTGTAGGCGTTGGGCTGCAGGTGCGGACGCTGGGGATGGAAGTTGCGGATGTAGAGGAACTTGTCGGTACGCACACTGCGGATGCGTTCCACGGTTTCATCGCAGCGATCCCGCGCGACGAAGATGGCCTCGCGCGGCTGGTAGCCTTTGCCAAGTATGTCGTGGCCCTGCATCTTCGCGGGAATCGGAATGCCTGCGGCGGCGAGAGAAAGAGCGGCCATGTCGATCTGCATGACGAGATCATCACGCACCGCACCTTTGGCGATGCCAGGACCTCGGACCACGAAGGGTACATGCGTGCCTTCATTATAGAGGAACTGCTTTCCACGTGCATGGCTGATGCCGTGATCGGTCATGAAGATGACGACCGTGTTCTCCAGCAGGCCTTCTTTCTCCAGGCGGGCGATGACGCGGCCTACATGCTGATCGGTGAAGCGTACGGCGTCTAGGTAGGCGGCCCAGTCACGCAGGAGCACCGGATCACGCGGGTAGTAGGGCGGTAGAGTCACATCACCCGGCTGCACGGCCTTGCCAAAGGCCTGCACCGCGTTGCGTGAGAGCTTCTGAGCGCTCGCATCGGTGCCACCGCGCAATTTGCCACCGCTGAGCTGCACTTGCATGAAGAAGGGCTTTTCACCGTGTCCGGCCCAGTCGTGGCTGTTATAAATAGTGCCGTTGTATTCGAAGTTGTAGTCGGTTTTGCCGAGTCCTGCTTTCTTCTTCTTGCCCTGCACAGCTTCGGTCAATCCGCTGCCGATGCAGGTGAAGTAGCCCTCCTTTTGAAAAAGCGCCGGCACTGGCTCCACGCCCGCCGGCAGATGGATTTTCATCTCACCACGCCCGCTGCGGTGGTGATGCGAACCGATGGTGGTCTGGTACATGCCAGTGATCAGCGCTGATCGACACGGCGAACACACGGGCGCAGTGACGAAGGCGTGTGTGAACTTCGTGCCTTCCGCCGCGAGTCTGTCCACGGCAGGTGTTTGGATCAACTTTTCGCCGTAGCACGAAAAGTTCGCCGACATGTCATCGACGACAAACCAGAGAATGTTCGGCTGCGCCGAAAAGGATGAATGTAGAATCAGGAATGACGAAAGGAGGATGGTAAGTGTTTTCATGAGGAGAAGGTCAGTCAAACTTCACGCCCATGACCCAGGCCGGGTCTTTGCCGCAGTCGTAGGTTTTGTGTGGGGTGAGAGCGCCGGTTTCGATGTTGCGTCGAAACACGATGAGCTTGTGTGATCCTTCGCCGGCAGAGACGATGAATTGATCGCCGGGCATGAGGCAGAAGGAGCGCGGGGTCTTTTCCGTGGGCGTCTGGCCGTGCGCAGTCAGTTCGCCGGTTTGCGCGTTCACAGAGAACACGGCGAGACTGTCGTGACCGCGATTGGAGGCATAGACGAAGCGACCATCAGCGCTGATGTGGATGTCAGCGCAGGAACCCTTTGTGCGCCAGTCTTCGGGCACGGTCGGGACGCTTTGACGGGCTTTGAGAGTTCCTTTGTCTGCGTCGTAATCGCAAAGCGTCACGTTTTTGCCCTGCTCATTCACGAAGTAGACCCAGTTGCCGTTAGGATGAAACTGCATGTGGCGCGGCCCTTCACCCTCGCCGCCGGGTAGATGCGGTGGCGTGTTGCGCGTGAGCGTGCCTGCATTGGCATCAAAGCGGAGCTGCTCGACCTTGTTCAGCTCGCCGACATGTGGCACGAAGGCGAACTTGTTCGCCGGATCGGCCTGGATGCAGTGCGCTTTTTTGCCGGTTTCGAGCGTGACGATGGGAGGACCTTCGACTCGACCATTCTTGATCGCGGACAAACCGACGACGCCCTCGCTGTAGGATGCAGCGAGCAGCCAGCGGCCCGTTTTTTCAGCGAAGACGTAAGCCGCATTGAAGCCTGCGTCGGCGAAGGTGGGATTCGTGAGCGAACCAGTCTTCGCATCAACATCGAGTGTGGCGAATTGTTTCGCGGAGCGCACGGAAGCGTAAAGATGCTTGCGATCAGGACTGATCGAGAGACTTCCGGGCGCGCCAGGAAGATCGGTGACACCGGTGCGAGTGAGTTCGCCCGTGATTTCATCCATCTGATAGATGGCGATGCGCTTCTCGCCACTTTCAGAGACGTAAAGAGTCAGCGGGCCGGAGAAAGATGAGTGCTGAAGCGCTAATGACGAAAGGAAGGCGATGATGATATGCCGCATGAAAGCAGAACGGCATCGGCTCCAGAGGCTTTGCATACAAACCGAAGTCGTAAGGCGGGCGGCATCCACTACGGAGTATGGGGCACGTAGTCGATCTCCAGGAACTCGGCCACTTCGGGAATCCAGCGGCCCTGGACGAACGCCGTATGATCGGGATGATCGCAGTACAAGGCGTAGGCGGCGCTGTCGGCAAACTCCATCGAGAGGCCGAAGGTGAAGTTGTTCTTCGGGCTCGTTTGGCGCAGGCATTCGAACTTCTGCACGCCCTCGATTTTGGCGAGTTCGCAGGCGGCGAGGAGAAAGTCACGCTCGGCTTCGGAGCCGGGCTGATGATTGAGGCGGAGGACGACGGTGTGGCGGATCATGACGGGGCAGGTCAACGTGCTCAGAAATCGAAATCCAGCGACTTCCCTTTTGCGGGCACAACCTCGATGTGTTCGATCTCGCTGTCGGGCAAATAGACGCGAAGGGTGCCCAGCTGGGCGTTGGAAGTAACTTTGACCTGCACGTCCTGCCAGTCGCCCGGTTTGATCTCGAAGGGCAGGGAAAGCATGCCGTTGGTGTCGGCGGAGCCGTTGGGGAAGCTGTCGATCTTGGCGGCACCGCCTGTTTGACTGCGCACACGCAGTTTGATGGTCGCTGGACCGGTCATCTTGGCCATGGCATGGCCGAGGAAGGCGGTGCCGGGCTTGCCGGTGGCTTTCATACTGAGGATGCCATCGGCGACCGTCGCTTTGCAGCCGCGTTCTTTCCATCCGACGAGCGGATCGTTGCTCTTCGCGGGTGCTTTGGCTGCGACGGGCTTGTAGGCAGGATTGGGGCGCGGATATGTCGCGCCAGTGTCTTTGAGGAAGCCGTCGATGAGGTCCTCGAGTTCCTTCACTTTGTCCGGCATCTTCGTGGCGAGGTCGTTGGTTTCGCTGAGGTCGTCGCGGAGGTTGTAGAGTTCGTGGGTGCTCGGATTGCCGAACCAGCGCAGCAGTTTGAAGTCACCACTGCGCACCCACACGCCGCCGGCTTTGTTCGCACCTGCATGCGGGTGGTAGTTGAAGTAGGCAGCACGGTCGAGCTGACCTTCGCCTTTGAGCACCTTCGCGTAGCTGACGCCGTCAAAGACCTGCTTCACCGGTTTGGTGATGCCGAGCAGGTCAATGATCGTCGGATACACGTCGATGGGGCCGACGACCGCCTCGCTGGTGCTGCCGGGGGCGATTTTACCGGCCCAGGACCACATCATCGGCACACGTGTGCCGCCTTCGTAGAGCGTGCCTTTGCCATCGCGCAGTGGCGTGTTCATCGTCGGTGGCTGACTGCCGGCCCATTTTGTCCAATCCTCGTTCGCGGCTTTGCGGCCTTCGGTGGTGGTGTTGCTGTGCGTGTTGCCGCCGTTGTCGGAGGTGAAAATGATCAGCGTATTGCCGGTGAGGTCTTTTTTGTCGAGTTCATCGAGGATGCGCCCGAAGCACTCGTCCACGCTTTTTAGCATCGAGGCCATGATTGGGTTCCCTTGTCGGCCAGATGGGTCTTTTTTCGCTGCGAAGTACTTCGTGTTTTCTTCCTTGTGTCCCCACGGTCCATGGACGCCATAGCACCACAGGTTGAGGAAAAATGGCCCGCCTTTGCTCTCCGCGATAAACTTTGCAGCCTCCGCCGCCTGACGATCCACGATGTATTCACCCTCAGGGCCATCGGTGATCGTGCCCACCTTGCTCTTCGCTGTCGGATTGCCTTCCTGGGTGACTCCATAAGGCGAAAAGTAATTCCCTGGCGGTCCCGGATCGGGATGGCAGTGAAAAGCGACGTCAAAACCCTGCTGCTCCGGCCAATGTGGCTGCGTGAGGCCAAGATGCCATTTCCCAATGTGTGCCGTGCGATAGCCCGCGTCCTTCAGCGTCTCTGCAAGCGTGATCTGCGCTGGCTCGAGGTAGTTCTTACTCTCCGGTGTTAGCATCGGTGCATTTGCCGGAGCAGATTCCTTGAAGAACACATGCCCGGCAGGCTGTGGCGGTTGATGCCCGCTCGCCGTCGTGATCCCATGTCGAGCTGTGTATTGACCTGACAACAGCGAAGCTCGCGTCGGCGAGCACAGCGGCTGCGAGTAAGCATTCGTGAAGCGCATCGCCCGCCTGCCAAAGCGATCAATGTTCGGTGTCTCGTAATACTTCGATCCGTACACACCGCTATCCATCCAGCCCATGTCATCGACGAGGAAGAGGATGACATTGGGCTGCGCCGAGAATGATGAATGCAGAAAGACGAATGAGGAAAGGACGAGGGAAAGACATTTCATGGCGGTGGAGCGATGAAACGCGACAGCCATCGCGAACTAGCTCAAAAGCTGAGCTCGGTTGTCGGCTTGGACTTCGTTAGCGGGACTGGCTTCGTTGCACCCGCCACCTTCACCTCATACCAGCCGGGGAAACCACGCCAGCTCACCCGGCCTTCAGCGTCTGTTTTCAGAGTGGCCTCGGTGCGCCACTTCTGGCCGATCCATTCTTCCAAGACCTGACCCCGAACGCGCAAGGTCCAGTCTTTGTTCCAGGAGGCAGCTTCGGGCTTCCAATGCGATCCTTCCCAGAAGCCCCAGAGGAGGAAGCTCGTATAAGCAGGGTGGCTGAAGACGCTGATGAGAACATCGCGCGTGTAGTCGGCGGCGAGTTCTTCGTCGTCCGTGGTGACGATGTCATACTCGGTGATGGACTGGTGCGGCACGATCTGCGCGAAGCGATCCGTGATGGCGAGCAGATGCTCGGGCGATGGCAGGTAGCTCTCGTGGACGTGCGCTTGATTGCCAAGTCCAGCGACCTTCATGCCGGCTTCGTTCAGTGCTTGGATGTAAACGAAGGTGTCATCGCACTGCGGGCCGGGGCGGAAGACTTGGTCTTCATTGACGAAGAAGGGCAGCTTCGTCAGTGAGCGCGCAAGCTGGAAGACCTCGCGGTCCAGATGCTCCAGGCCGGGACGTTTGTTCAGCATGTCGGCTCCACCCCAGGCGATGGGATGATTGATCACGTCCCACTCGATGACACGGTCCTTCACGAAGGCCAGGCGCTCGCGCACGCTGTCGAGCGTGCGCTGCTGAATCACGGCGCTGTCCTTGATCGTTTGTAGGTTAAACGGTGTGGCGACCTGCATGAGGTAATGTCCGCGAACTGCGATGTGACGCTCACCCAGCCAAGCGAAGGCAGCATTGAGCTCCTCATTGCGCTGGCTGCGGCGCTTTTCATCGAAGCCGGGCGACCAGTTGCCATCTTTGAGATCGTTTTCGAAAACGATGATGCTGAAGAGTCGCTCGATGATGTCTCGGTAGTGCTTGTCGTCCACGCTCTCGCCCGACATGCGCTTTGCCACGATGGCTGAGCCAAAGCCGAAATTGTGTCGGCGCAGGGTGAGCTTCACCTCAGTATCCGCGAGCGGCTTGCCATCGCTTCCAGTGAGCGTGAGCGCGAGGTCGGCTTTGCGATGCTGCTCGATGCGCTCCAGCGCGGCCTTCCGCCACGGTGCATTGGGTTCACGCCCTGCGTAGTTGCGCTTGATCGGCTTCGCACGTGGAAAGGAGGCGAGGTCGATGCTGGCTGGATACTTGAGAATTCGGATGCTTTCGACCTCGATGCTCTGCCCACGATGCCCGCACAGCAGGACTACGGCCGCTTTGTCCGCCTCGATGGAGTCTTCAGCGGCAAAGGTGACGGGAAGCTCTGTCCACTCACGCGGGATGGCGATGCCAATTGATGGACCAAAGGAGGTGTAAGGTGCAGCCCGGAGCTGCAACTTCGCCAGCACCTCACCGAACTCCTCCGCGCCTACGACACGCGCTTTGATGATGGCGAAGACACGCTCGCCCTTGGCGATGGCCGCCGCACATGGAGCGGTGAACTGCGCGTTGTGTGCCTGTGCCTCATGGGGCTGCGTGATGATGATGCGCTTCCCAGGCGTGAGTGATTCGACCTTGCCCGACTTCGAGTTTGCTGATGCCCGCAAAGCTGCGCTGCTGATCTCCACACCACCCTGCGGCACATCCAGCGCGCAGATTCGGCTGAGGGCGAGCATGGGGAAAGCGATGCAGAGGAGGCGGTTCATCAGGCCATCGTGGATGCCGTGGGCGGCTTCTGCAAGAAACTGAATCGCTGTTGCCAACCGATCGCTGGTCACTCAAGCGCGATGTCGGACACCAAGCTTCGACCTGTATCGGTGCTGTGCCGCAACACACCGCGCATTCATGGCGTTTGGCATTACCTCATGACCACACGATATCTCCTTGCTTCGGTTAGTTCAGTGCTCGCGGTAATCACCGCTTATTCAGCTGATTCCGCCAGCCTTACGGGTTGGTATCAGTTCCGTGGGCCAGGGCGAGATGGCATCTCCCACGAGACGGGATTGCTCAAAACCTGGCCTGCGGAAGGGCCAAAACTGCTGTGGGAGATCAAAGGTGCTGGCGGCGGCATGGGCTCGGCCACGGTCGGCGGTGGTAAGTTGTTTGTGATCGGCAATCGCAAGGAAGGCGCGTCTCTCACGGCTTTCGATCTCGCCACGCAGCAGGAAGTTTGGTCCACCATCGTCAGCGAAAAGCGCGATCAACCCAACGGCGCACCGACCTTTGATGGCGAGCGCGTCTATGCCGTGAGCAAAGACGGCGTGCTCATTTGCTGCGATGCGCGGGATGGCAAGGAACTTTGGAAAACCAACTACACGGCTGATCTCGGCGGCCTGATGATGAGTGGCTGGGGCTTTAGCGAATCGCCTCTCATCGATGGTGATCTCGTGATCGCCGTGCCGGGCGGCAACGAGGCCCTCATGGTCGCTCTCGACAAAAAGAACGGCTATGTGAAATGGAAGGCACCACTGCCCGCTGATGTCGGCACGAAGGGCAAGGATGGCGCGGGCTACACAGGTGCAGTGATCTCGAATGGCGGCGGCGTGAAGCAGTACATCACGCTGGTGGGACGCGGGCTCGTGAGTGTGCGCGCCAGCGATGGCAAGACGCTGTGGAGCTACAACCCCGTCGCCAATGGCACGGCCAATATCCCCACGCCGCTGGTGTGGGATGATTATGTCTTCACCTCCTCGGGCTACGGCACTGGCGCGGCTTTGCTCCAGCTCAAGAAGGATGGCGATGGCGTGGCCGTGGAGGAGAAATACTTCCTCAAGGCAGGCACGTTTCAAAATCACCACGGCGGTATGGTGCGCATCGGAGATCACATTTACGCAGGCAGCGGTCACAACAACGGCATCCCCGTTTGCCTCGAATGGAAGACAGGCAAGATCGTGTGGGAACAATCGGAGCGGCCAGGCCGTGAAAGCGCGGCGGTGATCAGTGCTGATGGTCAACTCTATTTCCGCTGGCAGGACGGCACCATGGGCCTGCTGGAGGCCTCACCTTCTGGCTACAAGTTGCTCGGTTCCTTCAAACTCCCCATGGTGAAAGGCCCGAGCTGGCCGCACCCGAGCATTCATGAAAAGAAGCTGCTCGTGCGCTCGCAGGACCAGATCTTCTGCTACGATCTGGCGGCGAAGTGACAAAGGTCAGGCTTGTGGTGGATCAGCGGCTACTGGCTCCGTGTGCCAGTACAGGGCAAGGCAGTTCGGGAACGAAGTCCGGTGTCTCTGGAATGGGGCCGAAATGAAGGCGCATCGATCATGCTGTGGCTGAATGGATCTCCACCTCACATCTTGTCTTTGGACTTCTTTTTCTTCTTCTCTTGCTCCGCACCTTTTGGCTTGCCGCCGTTCGGGCTGAGGCGTTTCCACCAGTCAGGGCCTTCGGCGTCGATGCTGGCATTGTGCTGAATCAGTCTGGCTTTCAAGATGGCGAACATAGCGGGCTCTTTGTCCTTCAAGTCGGTGGTTTCTTTCTCGTCGGCTTTGAGGTTGTAGAGCTCAAACTCGGTAAGGGTTTCGTTGGCGAGGATCTTCCAATCATCGACACGCATGGCGATCTTCATGTTCGGAGCCATGTGCAGACGCCAGAAGAGCGGTTGCGGGCGCTCTAGCTTCGTCGCTGTGCCATCGAGAGCTGCCAGCACATTGACTCCATCAAGCGTGCGGTCTCCGGGAACCTTGACTCCGGCGATACCGAGCATGGTGGGGAAGATATCGCTGCCGATCACGGGCACATCGCATACACTGCCTAGTTTGATCTTTCCAGGCCAGCGAGCGATGCCGGGGACACGAATGCCGCCCTCATGCATGTCACGTTTGCGGCCACGCAGACCACCACTGCTGCCACGACCTGGCGATTTGATGCCATCGCCTTCGGGTCCGTTGTCGGAAGTGAAAAAGACGAAGGTGCTGTCGGTCAGCTTTTGTTCATCGAGCGACTTCATCAACATGCCGAAGGCGTGATCCATCTGCGTGACGTTAGCATGATGCTCGCGCTGGATGTCATCGGTGAGGTCGGGATAGAGCGCTTTGAACTTGGGGTCCGATTTTATCGGGTAATGCGGCTCATGCGTCCACACGGCAAGGAAGAAGGGCTTCGTGGCATCGCGCTTTTCTTTGAGCCAGGTGATGGCTTCACCGACAACGAGTGGTGCGGAGTATCCCTGCATCCGACCGACGGGCTGCCCGTTGCGGGCGAAGTTGTTCGGGTTCTCATGCGATGGTCCGGCGTTGTTTTGCGTGGCCATCCACCAGTCGTAGCCATGGTCGTTTGGCTGCGGCTGTGCGGGGTTGTTAAAGAGCCCGTTGAGGTGCCACTTGCCGCTGTGGCAGGTCGTGTAGCCCGCGCCTTTGAGCAGTTCGGGCAGCGTATTTTCACTCGTGCGCAGATGCACCTCCGCGCCTTCAGCGATCCAGGTATACACGCCGTTGCGATGAGGTGTGCGGCCCGTGAGCAAAGCGGAGCGAGATGGACTGCACACGGCGCTGCCCGAGTAGCACTGCGTCAAACGTACGCCCTGTTTGGCAAAAGCATCTAGATTTGGCGACTGGATGATGGGATGCCCGAAGCTGCCGAGATCGCCATAACCGAGATCATCGGCAAGGAAGAGGATCATATTCGTCTGCTGCGCTGCCAAAGGCGAAGCCAGAATGGCGAATGACGAAAGGAGGAAAAGAAGAGGGCGTATGGTGGTCATTTCTGTTTGCGGGACTTTTTAGCTTTGGGTGTCTCAGATGGTGCATTGAACTCCTGCACGGGGAACTTCTCACGCAGGCGTTTGCTCAATGATTCGACGACTTGAGCGCGCTCGGGTTTGTTGGCGATGTTGAGGTTGTTCTGCGGGTCTTGGTCCATGTTGTAGAGCTCGCGGGCTGGCTCCTGGCCGGGCTTGGTCCACTCAACGTAGCGCCACTTGTCAGTGCGCATGGCGACACCTAGCCAACCTTCTTTGGGATACCAACTGTAGGCGGCGTCATTGACGGTGGAGGTGGGCTCTTCGAGCACGGGTTTGAGGCTGCGGCCTTGGAAGCCCTCATTTGCGGGCAGGCCGCAGAGATCAGCAAGCGTGGGGGCGAGATCGACGGATTGGGCGAGTGCGTCCGTCTTGCCGCCAGCGTGTTTCATGCCGGGCTGGGAGACGATGAGGCAGTTTCGCGTGGCCCCTTCGTAGTTGTTGTGCTTTGCGCCCCACCAGGTGTGCTCACCCATGTAGTAGCCGTGGTCACTCCAGAAGACGACGATGGTGTTCTTGGCTAGACCGGTCTCATCCAGCACAGCGAGCAGGCGACCGACCTGCGCATCGACATAACTGATGGCAGCGAAGTAGCCGTGCAGGCACTCACGGGCAAAGGGCTCGGGCAGCTCACCCTCGGGAACACCGGCATACCAGCGGAAGTCGGCACCTGATGTCGCGGCAAAAGCAGGCGCGTCTTTGGGTAGGAAATTGTTCGTGGCGAGCGGCAGCTTCGAGCGGTCGTAGAGGTCCCAGTATTTCTTCGGCGAGATCCATGGCACATGCGGATTCGCAAAGCCGACGGCAAAGAAGAACGGCTGCGATGGGTTTTTCGCATACTCTCGGATCTGTTCGACCGCACGCGCGGCACAATCGCCATCCAAAAGGTCGTCATCGCCGCAATCGACGGCCTCAAACGCTGGCACAGCGGAGTTGCGACTGCCTTTGCCCTTTTGTGGTGGCGTGATGCCCTTGGCCTTTGCATCGGCGATGAACTTCGCGACCGCTTGCTGCGTGGCGGGGCTGTGACGCGGCTTCTGGCCTTGGGCTGCGGGCACGCTCCATGAGGCTTCGTCGTCGATGCCGACGTGGTAGATCTTGCCGATGCTGCGCGTGTGGTAGCCGTTGTTGTTGAAATGCTGGGGCATCGTGGTGATGTCCGGCATGGTGGTGCGCAGTGTGCGTCCAATTTCAAAGATGCCCGTGGTGGCCGGGTAGCGCCCGCTGAGCATGGAGATGCGCGAGGGCGAACACAGCGCCTGCTGCACATAACTACGCTGGAAGACCATGCCGCGCTTTGCCAGCGCATCGAGGTTCGGCGACTTCACTGTGGAATCGCCATAGCAGCCGAGCTGCGGGCGCATGTCGTCACTGGCGATGAAGAGGACGTTTGGCTGTGCCGAAAATGACGAATGCAGAATGACGATCAAAGAAAGGAGAGTGAGGCAGGCTTTCATGGCAGGGGTTTGGGTTCGATGTCGGTTTGATTGATCCAGCCGGCTTTCACCGGCTCGCCACGCATGAACTTCTCGTAGAAGCCGACGTTGTTCTTCGAGGCGTGCTCGTATTTGTCGAAGATGTCGCCCTGGCCGCTCATGCGTGGGTCGCCTTGCTGTTTGAGTTCCGCGTGGAGTTGATCTCGCATGGCAGTGCTGCGAGGATCGGATGGGAGGTTTTTCACGAAGTCAGGATCGGCTTTCAGGTCATAGAACTCTGTCGCTGGGCGCAGACCAAAGCAGAGCTGCCAAAATGGAACGGCTGGGTTCTTGCGATGGGCATCAATGATGAAGCTCTTCGTCGCTCCAGCATCGCAGTCCATGTAGCCCGTCTCGGGATTGCCGCCTGGCCAGCGTGTGGACTCGAGGTTCTCGATGAAGACACTGTCATGCTTCACGATGGCGCGGATGGGGTAGCCCCAGTCATTCGGACGTCCCACATCTGTGCGTTCTTTGCCCAGCAGCACATGATCGCGTGTGTGCATAGGTTTGTCCGCAAAGAGATCCGTCAGACTTCGCCCTGGAGACTCAGCCATGCCGGTATCGTTCCATTTCAGTCCTGCGACTTCGACAAAGGTCGGAGCGAGATCGACAAAGCTGATGAAGTCATTGATCACGCGGCCAGGGTTTGTGATGCCCTTCTTCCACATGGTGGCAAAGGGCACATGGTTGGCCTGCACGTTGGCGTTACCTTTGCTGCGCGGGAAGGGCATGCCATGATCAGCGGTGACGACGATCAGCGTGTTCTCCAGCAGGCCGCGTTTTTCTAACTCGGCGATCATGCGTCCGAGATGTGAATCGAAGTGCTCCACTTCAAAGGCATAGTCGAGCATGTCGTTGCGGATGACTTCGTTGTCAGGCCAGTAGGCGGGCACATGGTCGATGTCGCTGAGTTTCTTGCCGCCCTTTTTCACTCCACTGCCAAACTCATAACCGCGATGCGGCTCGATGGCTCCGCACCAAAAAGCCCACGGCTGATCCGCAGAGGTAGCGTCCAGGAAGTCGGTGAAGTTTGCTGCGTAGTCGCTGTTGCCGATTTCTTCCGTTGGCGGCTTGGCTTTGCGTTTGTTGTAGGCTTTACCGGTCATCGAGCGCGGCTTGCCGTCGATGTCGTTCGCGATGCCAGGCCCCCAGCCTTTCGTGGTGTGGCCGACGTTCCACCCCTTCTCCGCCAGTGCCTCACCCCAGCCTTTGAACTCGGGTGGGAAGTAGCAGATGTGATTCGCGGCTTCTTTGAGCTGCCAGGAGTTCCGTCCCGTGAGAATGCAGGCACGAGAGGGAGCGCACTTGGCATTGGGTGTGTAGGCATGGTTGAAGAGCAGTCCTTCTTTCGCCACGCGGTCAAAGTTCGGCGTCTTCACCCAGGGCGTGCCATAAGCGCTGGCATGTGGCCCCCAGTCATCGGCGATGGCGAAGAGGATATTGGGGCGCTCGACGGCGAAGAGCGGTGAGACGAGTACAGAGAGTAAGCAAAGGGCACGAAACATGGTGGTGGGCGGAAACGTCGCCCACACGGACATCTTGATGGCTATTTCTTCCCCTTCTTCTTTTTACCTGGCATCTTGCCTTTGCCCGATTGTTCAAAGGCTCGGTCAAGCTCCACCGGGCGTGCATTCTGAAGCTGATCGAGTGCCTGCTTTAACTTCACGGCTGCGGGCGAGTCAGCAGGGAGCGGGGCCTTCTCTTCAGGATCCGTTTTCAGATCAAAGAAGCCGCCATCGCGGTAGAGCTTGTGCGTTTGATCGAAGACGCACTCGCTGACCTTCATGTCCTTCGACTGCCTCGGCGAATACCACATGTAAAGCCACTCGCGCGGCGTGCCGGTTTGGCCTTTGAGTTGCGGCAGGAAACTCACGCCATCGACATTCTGTGGCACGCTGATTTCAGCGGCCTGACAGATCGTGGGCAGGAAATCGGTGCTGCTGATGAGGTCGCTGCTCACGCGGCCTTCTTTGATCAAGGAAGGCCAGTTCACGATCATCGGCACATGAGTGCCGCGATGTGTGGTCTTGCCTTTGCCACCCTGGAAATCCGCGCCTTTGAAGCTGCTGGTCATCTTACTCGATGTGCCGTTGTCGCCAACGAAGAGGAGCACTGTGTTTTCCCGCAGACCGAGTTCATCGAGCTTGGTGACGAGCTTGCCGATCAGCTTGTCCATGTAAGTCACCATGTCAGCGAAGTGCTTGTCATCGCGCAGCTTGGCCTCGCTGCTTATCGTGCGATCATAGTCAGAACTGTCCGGCGTCGGCTGGAAGGGATCGTGCGTGAGCATCATCGGGTAGTAGAGGAAGAAGGGCTCGGTTTTGTGCTTCGTCACGAAGTCGATGGCGAAGTCGTTGACCAAGTCGGGGCCATACTCGCCCTCCGTGAAATCCTTCTCGACGCCGTTGTATTCCAGGCCGGGATTCGCGTAGCGCGGCGGGCGGCGTGTCTGCTGCCACAGGCACGACTCTTCAAAGCCGAAGTGCTGAGGCGAATCCAGCTCACTCCCGAGCTGCCACTTGCCGCAGATGCCGGTCTTGTATCCTGCGCTTTTCAAGAGCTGTCCAAAGGTCGTCTCCGTCCGCAACAAGGTGCCGAAGTTGATGTAGTTCCGCACATTGTAGCGCCCGGTCATGAGTTGCACGCGTGTGGGCGTGCACAGCGGCTGTACATGGCAGTTCTCGAATCGCAACCCAGTCGCGGCCAGCTTGTCGAGGACCGGCGTCTTGTAGGACTCGCTGCCATTTGCTCCGACGCATTCATAGCCAAAATCATCGGCCATGATGAGGATGACATTCGGCCTAGCGGCGAATGACGAATTCAGAATGAGGAACGACGAAAGCAGCAGAATGAGGCAACGCATGGCTTCGGGAACGTCGCACCCCGGCAACCTTATCACTCGATTCCCCACAGCTTCTCCAGTAACGCGAACATCTCGGGATCATGCTGCTTCAATTCATCCCGGGTGAAGGGGAAGAAGTCATTGCGGCTGAAGTAGGCCTCCGTGCATTCGGCGAAGTATTCCTGCGGCGTGGTCATCGCATAGGCGCGGTCCATGTGGCTGCGGCCTTCGCTGTCCTTGCGCTCGACACGGTCATACTTGCCGCTGGCCTTGGCCTTCTCGTAAGCCGCCTTGATCTCCCGATTGCCAAAGCTCATGCGCACCGTGCGGTTGTGGTAAGCATGTGCCAGTTCATGCAGCGCGAAGTTCGGCATGCGGCGGGTTTCGGCTTCAAAGATGCGCACGTTGGTGAACTCCACCGCCTTCGCCATCACTGGATCGCGTCCGTTCTCCTTCAGCCATCCTGCATCAGGATGAAACTCAGCGCGTGGATGCACCTTCGGATACTCGGGGTTAATCCACAGCGGCACCTTTTGCAATTCAACCACCGCCTTCGCCGGGACGACACGCACGATCTCATCGAGCTGCGCCTGGAGAAGTGGCAGCGCCTTGCTGAGTTCCGTCGGATCGACCTTGTTGCTCACATGCACCTTCCAGCCTGCGATGAGCCGCTCGTCATGCGACTTCACGCTCGCAGCGGCTTCAGAGCGCTTCACGGCGGCAGCGCGGATGTCGGCTTTGGCCTTCTCTAGCCGCTCAGGCCATTTAAACTTCGGCGCAGAGGCAGGATCGTAGCCTGTGAGATGTCCGGTCAGCCGAGTCGTCGGTTTCGTGTATTTCAGCTCGGTGTCTCCGAAGACCTCGCGGCAAAGCGCGGCGAGGCCTGGATCATACGCAAGCAGCTCGGTGCGTGTGTTCACATGGTTGTGGTCGTGATCGTTTTCGCGGTTGTTATCGAACCAGCTCTGCACGCCCTCGGCGAAGTATTCGTGATGGTTCACGCTGGCGTATTTGCCCTTCCAGAGCCCGGCTTTCATCGCGGACTCATAGGATGCCTTCACACGCTGGTCAAAAGTGGCGTCTACATTCGCCAGCCCGCGCAGATGGATGTTGTGGGCGAACTCATGGATGAAAATGCATTCGGTGGAGTAAGGATCACCGTCGTAAGCTAGCAGGTTCTCCTCCGCGCAGGAGCAAAATGGGTCCGTGGCACTACCGCCCATGCCACGAGCACGGGCATCGCGGTAGTCTTTGATCGACATGCTCTCGAAGCCC
>JBIKIA010000679.1:0-2773 GCA_044361885.1 Prosthecobacter sp.
CGCGATGCTCATGGGCCAGAATGTCCATGAGGTCGGTGATCGTGGCCAGCAGCTCGTCGTAGTCGGCTTTGATCTTGTCCCGCTCCATGCCCGTGAGCTGGTAGAGGCGGAGTTCGAGAATCTGATCCACCTGGGTGTCGGTGAAGACATAGTGATCGCCCTGAATGCTCGGCTGATTGCGAATCAGGATGCCGAGACGCATGGCGGTCTCGGTGCTGAACTGGTAAGCCTTCAAACCAATGCGAGCTTCATCGCGGTTGCGGCTGTCGCGGATGATCTTGATGAAGTCATCGAGATGCCCGAGTGCAAGGAGGTAGGCTTCGAGTTTCTCGGCTTGCTGCTCCGCTTTCCTCAAAAGGAACTTCGTGCGGCGAATGATGACTTCACGGCGATGCTCGATGTAGCAGGCAATGGCGTCCTTGATGCTCAGCACGCGGGGGCGCCCGCCATCAATGGCGAGCATGTGAATGCTGAAGCTGCTCTCCAGCGCGGTGAACTTGTAGAGATTGTTCAGCACCACCTGCGGGCGGGCATCGCGCTTCAGATCGACGACGACGCGGGTGTTTTCATCCGACTCATCACGCACGGCGACGATGTCAGTGATGATCTTCTCATTGGCGAGTTCGGCGATGCGCTTCACCAACTCCGCGCGGTTCACATTGTAGGGGATCTCCGTGATGATGATCTGCTCGCGGCCATTGTTTTCCACGATCTCCGCCTGACCACGCACACGCACGCTGCCATGGCCGGTTTCCATGTATTCGCGGATGCCATCCAGCCCGTGAATCACGCATCCCGTCGGGAAATCGGGGCCTTTGATGAACTGGCTGAGCTGGCTGACCGTGATCTGTGGATTGTCCACCTGAGCGCACACGCCATCGACGATCTCACCGAGGTTGTGCGGCGGCATGTTCGTCGCCATACCCACGGCAATGCCCGTGCCGCCATTGACGAGCAGGTTCGGGAAAGCCGCCGGGAAGACGGTCGGTTCCGTCAGACGTTCATCGTAGTTCGGGACGAAATCGACGGTGTCCTTCTCCATGTCAGACATCAGCGTGCCGCCCAGAGGCGTCATGCGGGCTTCCGTGTATCGCATGGCAGCAGGAGGGTCACCTTCCACCGAACCGAAGTTCCCTTGCGGGTCGATCAGCGTCTCGCGCATCGCCCATGGCTGGCCCATATGAACGAGCGTCGGGTAGATGACAGCTTCACCGTGCGGATGGTAGTTACCGGAAGTGTCACCGCAGATCTTCGCGCACTTCATCTGTTTCTTCGGCGGATATAGGCCCAGCTCATGCATCGCAAAAAGAATGCGGCGCTGGGAGGGCTTCAGACCATCTCGCACGTCCGGCAACGCACGGGAGATGATGACCGACATCGAGTAGTCGAGGAACGAGTTTTTGACCTCATCAGCGACAGAGATGGGGCGGGTGTTGGATTCTTGCATGGACGTGAGTCGAAAGGGCTAGCGAAATAAGAGAAGGATCAGACGTCGAGGTTGCGCACATTCAGCGCGTTCTCTTCGATGAAGTGTTTCCGAGGTTCGACGACGTCGCCCATGAGGATGGTGAACATGCGTTCGGCTTCATGGGCGTTGGTTTCGTCGAGCTTGATCTGGAGGAGTGTGCGCTTATTCGGGTCCATCGTGGTCTCGAAAAGCTGCTTGGCGTTCATTTCACCGAGACCCTTGAATCGTTTGATCTCCATACCGCGTTTGCCGATCTCCATCACCTTGTCCAGGATGCCGGGGATGCTGAAAACAGGATGGACTTTGGCGTTTTCGCCTTCGCCTTCGATGACTTCGAAGAGCGGTTTGTCCTGGCTGCTGAAGTGATCGACGTGCAGGCCGAGTTCATCGAGCTGCTGGAAGCGGCGCTTCATGCCGTGGGCTTCGTGGATCTCGATGAGGCGAGCGCGGCGATGAGCTTTGGGGGCAGCCTGACCTTCGGGATCGATCTCCGGTTTGCCGAAGAGGTGCAGGTCGTTGTTCTCACGGGCAAAGGCAGCGAGTTGTTCGTTGCCGAGGAAGTATTTGATCACCACTTCATTGCCCTCGCGGATGGTCACGAGGTAATGCGGAAGGTTGCCGGTGGCTTCGTCGCGGGCCTGGAGGTAGGCCTCGAAGTCACCGCCATGACGACGGATGATATCGGCAAATTTGGCGACGGGCACGAGCTGTTCGAGGATGGCTTTGAGGCGGTCATCGGCGACTTTGCTGCCATCGGCGATGTTGCGGAGGCTGATCTCGCCGGAGCCCATTTCAAGCAACATGGCCTCCATCTGATTGTCGTCCTGCACATACTCTTCACGTTTTTTACGCGTCACCTGATACAGCGGCGGCTGGGCGACATAGATGTGCCCGCCTTTCACTAGCTCAGGCATCTGCCGATAGAAGAAGGTCAGCAGCAAAGTGCGGATGTGGGAGCCATCGACATCGGCATCGGTCATGATGACGATCTTGTGGTAGCGAAGCTTCTCGATGTTGAAGTTCCCCTCAATGATCTCTCCGCCGGAGTCGCGGTCCGTGCTACCACCGATACCAGTGCCAATGGCGGTGATCATGGTCTGAACTTCCTTGTTCATGAGTACCTTTTCCAAGCGTGCCTTCTCGGTGTTGATGAGTTTTCCACGCAGGGGGAGGATGGCTTGGTTGTGGCGGTTGCGGCCCATCTTGGCGGAGCCACCGGCGGAGTCACCTTCGACAATGAAGAGTTCAGTTTTCGCCGGATCACGTTCTGAGCAGTCCGCCAGCTTACCTGGCAGTCCGCCGCTG
>JBIKIA010000680.1:0-2771 GCA_044361885.1 Prosthecobacter sp.
GCTGGTCCGGCACGGTGACGACCATGCCGATGCCGGGCCGCGAATTCAGCCAGCCCGCGTCCTTGAGCAGCAGCACGACCTTGTGTGCCGTGGTGGGGCTGATTTTCAGTTCCTGGCTGAGCGTGCGCACGCTGGGAAAGGTATCGCCCGCCTTCATCTGGCCCGTGAGGAGCGCCTTGCGCACGGCCAGAAGAATCTGGTCGGAGGCGGGCGTGCCGTCAGTGAGCTGGATGGAAAATGGCAGCATGGACTTGGTGTGCTTAGTGTAACAGCACAACTGATACGCTTGCAAATGATTTTCCTGTTTGGCGTTGTCTTGAGTTCAAATTCCTGCCTTCCTTTTGCATGAGTTCCGCCCCTGCCACCCGTCCGCCTTGGTATCGTATCCTTTATGTACAGGTGCTTGTGGCTGTGGCGATAGGTATCGCCCTCGGATACTTCTTTCCAGCCCAGGGTAAGGCGCTGAGGCCGCTCGGCGACGGTTTTATCAACCTGATCAAGATGATGATCGCTCCCATCATCTTCTGCACGGTGGTGCATGGCATCGCCTCCATGAGCGATATGAAAAAGCTGGGGCGAGTTGGGTTAAAAACGATCTTCTACTTCCTCACCGTCTCCACCCTGGCGCTGATCATCGGGCTGATCGTGGTGAATGTGCTCAAGCCGGGCGTGGGCTTTAATGCGGACCTCGCTAGCCTTGGCACCAAGGATACGGAGGCCGTTCATGAGTATGCGAAAACGGCGGAAAAGACGACGGTCGTCCAGTTCCTCCTGAACATCATTCCCAAGACTTTCGTCAGCGCCTTCACGGAAGGAAATCTGCTCCAGGTGCTGCTGGTCGCGCTGCTCACCGCCTTCGCCTTGATGTCTCTGGGAAATCGCGGCCAGCCACTGCTACATGGCATCGAACGCATCTCCGAGGTCTTCTTCGCGGTCATGCGCATGGTCGTCAAAGCGGCACCCATTGGAGCTTTTGGCGCGATGGCCTTCACCATCGGCAGCTACGGACTGGGCTCCCTGCAAAAGCTGCTCTACCTCATGGTCGGCTTTTACGTCACTGCGGCTTTGTTCGTGTTCATCGTGCTGGGCCTGATCGCACGCTGGGCTGGGTTTTCGATCATCCGATTCCTGGCCTACATCAAGGAGGAGATTCTGCTCGTCTTGGGCACCAGCTCCTCAGAGACGGTGCTGCCGCTGATGATCCAAAAGCTGCGTGGCCTGGGATGCGCGCCCGCGACCGTGGGATTCGTCATTCCCACCGGCTACAGCTTCAACTTGGACGGCACCAACATCTACATGTCGATGGCGGCCATTTTCCTCGCGCAGGCCACGAACACCCCCATGGATCTCAGCCAGCAAATCGGCCTGCTGCTGGTGGCGATGATTAGTTCGAAGGGGGCCAGCGGTGTCACTGGGGCGGGTTTTGTCGCCCTTGCGGCCACCCTTTCAGCGGTGCCGGGCATTCCGATTGAGGCTATGGCCCTATTAGTGGGCATCGACCGCTTCATGAGCGAGTGTCGTGCCATTACAAACCTCATCGGCAACGGTGTCGCCACCATCGCCATCAGCCGCTGGGAAGGGGAGGTCACGCCTGAGGTGCTCAATGCGAACCTCCGCGATCCCGTGAAGCTGCCAGAGCCGGGTTAAACCACACCACCACCGAGGAAGAGGCGCAAAATCGCCACGATGGCGACGGCGACATTGATGATGAGGCCGATCTTCCTTTCAGGGAAGGAGCCGAAGATGATGCCCACCACACAACCGGCCAGCGTGGCCCAGAGCGTCCAGCCCAGGAGGGGGATGATCCCAAAGATCATGAGCACAGCGCACACGAGACCGATGACGATGGAGAGAGCCTGACAGAGAGTTTTCATAGCACCGCGAATCAGGAACGAATCCACGTCACAGCCAATCGAATTTTCGTCTGGCATTGTAAACGTTGCGCCACATTCTGGCGGGCATGAGCACCACTCTCATTCGTCACGAAGGCCACACGTCGCGCGAGCGCAGCACCTGCGGCTGGCGGGACCGGCTCATCAGCCGGGAAGATGAATCTTTGCATCCCGCCGCATGGGCTCATGCGGTGGACATTGATGGCGCGAAGCCCCACTACCACAAACGCTCCACCGAGCTCTACTACGTGCTCGATGGCGAGGGCACGGTGTCACTCGATGGCAGCGTGCATGAGGTGAAGAAGGGCTCGCTGGTCCACATCCCACCGGGCGTGGTGCATGGAGCGAAGGGCAAGATGCGTGTGCTCGTCGTCGGCATTCCCGACATCGCCGACGACGATTACTTTCCCGTGGAAACTTAAACCCGGCGCCAGCGCTGGAAGGTCTCGATGGCTTCGTATTGGGCGAGGCCAAGCGAGTCGTAGTTTGTGGCGTTTTGGCGGTTCGACTCGGGCGAGCTGCGCTCCAGCGATGACAGCGCGCCGTAGCGGCCGAGCGCACGGGCTTTGCGCTCGAGCTGGGTGGGACTGAGGGGAATCGCCATGTCGATCTCGTGGCCTTCGAGCGGCTTTTCTTTGCCGCGATAGAGCCAGAGGCTGCATGAGCCGGCCCACTCTTCGCCTTCGCAGGCTTTCATCGCGGCTTCCAGCACCTTGAAGCAGATGCCGGAGACGCTGCTCGGGTCGGCTGCATCGCCGGTGGTGTAGATCTGATGCGGCTTGTGCTCACGCAGCAGGGCGACGAGGACATCGACATCCGCTTTCGTGCTCTTGAAGCGGCGATAGCGGCCCTCTTCGTAGAAGGAGATCGGAAGAGCGT
>JBIKIA010000681.1:0-2769 GCA_044361885.1 Prosthecobacter sp.
TGACCTCGCAGTCGCTTCAAGATGTGGAAGGCGAAGTCTTGCAGCAGTTGCGATCTCTGCCTGGCCTTGCCGACGTTCCTTTGTTTGGCGTCTTCGATCTTCATGCGAACTTCACACCGCGCATGGCAGCACTGTCGCATTGCCTTGTCAGCTATCGCAAAAATCCACACACCGATGGCCGTGAAGCCGCCTGCATCGCCGCGCAACATCTTCAAAAGGCGCTGACCACAGGCATCTTGCCAAAACAGCAATGCCTCGTCACTCCGCTGATGTGGCCGCCCACCGGTACCGCTACCGCGAATGATCCTATGCTGACTCTGGAAAGCATGGCTCGCGAAATGGAAGCACGTCCTAGCATTACATCCGTCAGTGTCGTCGCCGGATTCTCCTTTGCCGATACTGAGCACACTGGCGTCAGCTTCGTCGCCAGCGGCACCGATGATGCGGCGGTTTCAAATTGCCTCCAGCAGCTCGCCGACAAAGCCCAGGACCTTCGCGAACTCGGCAACGTCACTGACCCACCGCTGGCCGGAGTGATGTCTCAGCTAGCTGCATTCAAAGAAGGCCTCACCGTCCTCGTCGAGCCTTCCGACAACATCGGCGGCGGTGCTCCCGGCGATGGCACAGGCCTTCTGCGTGCCTTTATCGAAAATGAAGTCGCCAACAGTGCCATCTGCATTGCCGATCCCGTGGCTTCTGAAAAAGCTCGTGCGGCTGGCATAGGCTCCAAAGTCACGCTCAGCATCGGTGGCAAAGGCAGCCGACTCGATGCAGGCCCCGTCGATCTCGAAGTCGAAGTCCTCTCCTTCAGTGATGGTCGCTTCGAACTCGAAGACAAACAAAGCCACCTCGCCAGCATGTGTGGCGACCGATTCGACATGGGGCCGAGTGCTGTCGTTCGTCACGCAGGCATCACCATCCTGCTCACCAGCATCAAGACCCCACCCTTTGATCTCGGCCAGTGGCGCAGCCAGGGTATTGAGCCCACGAAGCTCTCCGTCATCGCCGTAAAAGCAGCCGTCGCGCACCGTCGTGCCTATGATCCCATCGCCGCACGCATGTTCTGGGTGGACACGCCCGGCCCATGCAGCAGCAACCTCAAAACGCTGCCCTACAAACACATCCGCCGCCCAATTTACCCGCTCGATTCATGACTCATCCGCTCGTCTCCTACCCCTGCAATCCCGACACGCCGACCTCACATCTGCCCTTCAGCCCGAGCGTGGTTGTCGGCGATCTCATCTTCGTTTCCGGCCAAGCCAGCGTCGATGAAAAGGGCAACATCGTCAGCGACAGCTTCGAAGGTGAGTTCCGTCGCAGCGTGGAAAACCTCCGCAAAGTCCTCGAAGCTGCGGACAGCGATCTCGCCCATGTCGTGCAAACGCGAAACTACGTCCGCGATGCCGAAGACGTGATGCTCTACAACCAGCTCTACCGCGAATACTTCCCCGATCCCAAACCCGCCCGCACCACCATCACCAACTGTCTGCCACCGAGTCTCCGTTTTGAGATTGAGGCCGTCGCGGTGAGACGAGTTTAAATTTTTACCCAAGCCCGCCATGCTCATCGACTGTCACAACCACCTCGGTGCCGACCTGCTCTTCTATCTGCACGGCGACTTCCCCTATTCCCAGCAGCTCGTGCAGATGCAGCAGGAAGGCGGCGCGCTCGGCATCACGCATTGGATCGCGTTTCCGTTCGTTAGCTATGCCGCCATGGATGTCACCCAGTTCCGCAGTGGCGGCATCGGCTTTGGTAAAGGTGGACTCGAAAGTGTGCCGTATGCCTTTGAGAACCGACGCCTGCTGGAGGAGTGCCAGAAGCTCTTCCCTGAAGAAGGCAAACGCATCCTCCCTTTCGTGATGGTCGATCCTATGCGCTGCACCGACGCGCAGGCTGCAGAGCTCATCAAGCTGCGCAGCGAATACCGCTTCCACGGCATCAAAATTCAAAGCACCATCATCCAGGCCGACATCAAACGCCTCGCTCATGAAGGCAAAGTTTTCCTCGATCTCGCCCGCGAGTGGGATGTGCCCTTCATCATCCACAGCAGCGTTGCCAAAGACGATCTCTGGGCGCAGGCGCACGACATCATCGACATCGCCGAGGCTAACCCCGACATCCGCTTCTGCGCCGCGCATTCCTGCCGCTACGACAAAGAATGCCTCGATCGCATTCAGGCATTGCCAAACGCCTGGTTCGACAACTCCGCGCACTGCATTCACTGCGTCGGCGCGGTTGATGACCTCGCTTACATCGCCCCACGCGAGCGTCGTTTCGACAGTGACTACAGCGACCCCGCCCGTGTCATCGCCGATCTCGCCGCCGCTTATCCGCACAAGTTCATGTGGGGCAGCGACTCACCCTTTTACAGCTACGCCGCCGAGATCAGCGGCAAGGTCGTGAAACTCATCAGCACTTATGAAAAGGAGATGACCGCCCTCAAAGCTGCTGGTGAGGAAACCGTCACCCGCATCGCCTGCACCAACACGCTCAACTACCTCAAGCTCCCCGATGAAAGCATTCTCTCTTGAGGGCCACGCCGCCCTCGTCACCGGCTCTTCACAGGGCATCGGTGCCGCCATCGCTCAGGGCTTGCAGGACTGCGGTGCCGCCGTCGTCAAACATGGCCTTCAAGACATGCCTAGATCGTTCGGATATGTCCGATCCGACTTATCTGACGCATCATCTCCAGCCTCGCTCATCGACTCCGCCTTCGCTCTCCAGCCGGCGCTCGACACCCTCATCTGCAATGCCGGCAGCTTCTTT
>JBIKIA010000682.1:0-2767 GCA_044361885.1 Prosthecobacter sp.
GAGCTGGTTCACACGTGGCCAGGCTTTTAAAAGAGCGACTTGCTCCGGTGTGCGCTTCTTCAATTCGGTGCGATAGGCTGTGCGCAAACCTTCGCGATCCTTCTCCGGTGCCTTCGCCAGTTCTTTCTCCAGCACTTCGGTGATGAACTCCTCCTGCTTCGCCAATCGTGCGGCGTCGATCTTCTTCGCCTCGACTTCGATCTTCGCGCCGATGGCCCGCTCTTCATCCGTCAGCAGTGAGACCAGACGCCCCGCCGGAGTCTTCCAGCTCTTCGTGTTAAAGCCTGGCTCAAAGATGGCGCGCATCCGGTAGTAGTCCGCCTGGGTGATCGGATCGTAGCGATGGTCGTGGCACTGCGCGCAGCCCACCGTCATGCCGTAAAAGGCCGTGCTCACGATCTTGATCGTATCCGCGATGCTGGCGTTTTGCGCCGCCTTGTCGTTCATCGCTCCCGTGCCGTCGGCCGCCATGCGCAGGAAACCGGTGGCGGTGATCTTCTCGATGGCGTCCGCACTCAGGTTTTTGTGCGGCTGCGGCACCATTTCATCACCAGCGAGCTGCTCGCGCACGAACTCGTCGAAGGGCTTGTCCTTGTTCAACGAACCAATGACGTAGTCGCGATACTTCCAGGCCCAGGCGCGCTCCAGATCTTTGTCCGTGTAGCCGTCGGAGTCGGCGTAGCCCGCGATGTCCAGCCAGTGGCGGCCCCAGCGCTCGCCGTAGTGCTCGGACGAGAGAAGGCGGTCCACCAGAGCCTCGTAGGAGGGAGCATCCTGCTCTTTCGCAGGCGGCAGACCGGTGAGATCAAAGCTCGCACGACGAACCAACGTGCGCGGATCAGCTTCTGGAGAGAATTGCAGCCCGTTTTCCTTCAGCTTCGCGGCAATGAAGGTGTCGATAGGATTCGAAGTCTGCTCGACCTTCGGCAGGGCAGATTTCCTGATCGGCTGAAACGCCCACCAGGCGCGTTCCTCGTCCGTGAAGGCATGTTCCGGCCCGAGCTTCTCCGGCTCCACGCGCGAGGTCTTCGCGCCCTGGGCGACCCATTGCTCCAGGGTGGCGATGTCTTTGTCCTTCAGCTTGGCCTTGCCCTTCGGCATCTCGCCCTTCTTCACCAGCTCCAGCAGATGACTCTTCGCCGCATCGCCAGGGACGATGGCCGGGCCTTCTTTGCCGCCTTTGATCAAAAAGCGCGCCAAACGGACATCGAGCCCACCTTTCGTCTCGCCATCTTCACCATGGCAATGGAAGCACTGCGCCTTCAGGATCGGGCGGACGTGTTTTTCAAACGTGAGCACCTCGCCGGCCCACACTGGGCTGGCGATCACGAGGGCGATGAGGGGGGAACGGATCACGCAGGGCATACGGGCGGCATTGCCAAGCTCTTGCTCCTCGGCTAACCAAGATCCGCTAATGCAGCCTCAAATCACCAGTCCGAGTAACGAACGTATCAAACACGCCCGCCGGGTGCGTGATGGCCGCGAGCCGGGCCTGATCTTCGTCGATGGCCTCCGCCTTGCCGAAGAGGCGGTGAGGTCGGGCGTCATCGTGGAGGCCGCCTTTGTCGCTTCCGGCAGCGATGACGCTCGTCTGCTGGCGCTCGTGCAGCAGCTTTCGGCTGAAAAGGCTCTCATCCTCTGGACTCAGCGCGAGGTGCTCGATGGCATGAGCGACACGGTGCAGAGCCAGGGCATCGTGATCATTGCCCGGCGTCCTGTTCTGGATTCTGCGCGGCTGTTTCAGGGCAAAGGCAGTCTCTTTCTCGGGCTCGACCGTGTCCAGGACCCCGGAAACATGGGCACCCTTCTCCGCACGGCGGAGGCGGCAGGTGCTGCGGGTGTCATCGTGCTCGGCGGCAGTGTGGATGTCTTTTCCCCCAAAGTGCTGCGCAGTTCCATGGGCTCTGCCTTCCGCCTGCCGGTGATGACGGATGTGACTGCCGAGGCGCTTTTAAACCTGCATGCAGAGCACCGTCTGCATCTCGTGGCGGCCGCCGGGGATGGAGAGCTGGACTACACCGACTACGACTGGCAGCAGCCCACGCTTCTCTTGCTCGGCAATGAAGGTCGGGGTGTGAGTGCTGAGCTCATGACCGCCTGCGACACCCGCCTGCGCATCCCGATGGCAAACGGCGTCGAGTCCCTGAACGTCGCCGCTGCGGGAGCGGTGATGCTCTTCGAGGCGGCGAGGCAGAGGCGATAGGGTTACTCCACCACCTTCCGCTCGTTCACCACACGATCCACGGAGTGTTTCGTGACGATGTTCCCGAGGCTGTCGCGACCTTTGATCGGCAGGGCGGCGATGGGGAATTTGAGCTGCATCTGGCGCAGGTAGAGAGCGGGCTTCAGGTGAACGAGCAGGTTTTGCGCGTTGCTGGCCTCCTCGGTCTCATGACGTGAAAAGAAGAGCACCATGCTGCCGGGCGTGCCCTTCGTGAGCACGTATTGTTTGTCGCGCGTGATGCCGCCGACGCGGAACCTCTTCGCCATGACACCACCGTTTTTGCCATCGCGATAGATGAGCGTGTACACGGCTTCCTCGTCTTTTTTGAAGAGGCTGATGTATTCCGGGTTCTTCCCGACGTGGAATTTTGGGGCGACCTTGGTCACGGTCATGCTGCCATCTCGGGTGAAGAAGATGACGTCATCCAGCGGCGAGCATTTGCAGAGTGGTTCGCCCTCTTTCTTCAGGCCGGTGCCGGCGAAACCTTCCTTCGCGTCGAGATAGAGCGTCTCATTTGCGAGGATGACCTCGGAGGCCATCACG
>JBIKIA010000683.1:0-2765 GCA_044361885.1 Prosthecobacter sp.
TTTTCATTCGTGGGCATCGCGTCCAGGGCCTTGCCAAGCGGGGTAAAGACCTGTGCATTGTGTGAGCGCTCCGACTGAAATGACGCCTCAAACAGCACAGCATCCCCCCGCACCACTGCCATCACTGCACGGGGTGAGGAGAGATCTAGAGCGAGTACGAGTCGGGAGTCAGGCATGGGCAGCTTCCCCCCATCCCACGACCTGCCTGCCACCGCAAGCCTAGAGCTGCGGAGAGCGCCTCCTGGTTTCATCAGTCACGGTGCCGTTTGGTTCGGTGCTTGAGTTGCGGGGCGGGCATGGCAGTATCGCGTCCCTTCCTTTTTATGTTTTATATTTCCACGCGCGGACAAACGCGCCCGCATACCTTTACTGAAGCTGTTGAGGCCGGTCTGGCTCCTGACGGTGGTTTGTTTCTGCCGGAGAAGCTGCCCAGCATAGCTGGCAAACTTTTGGGCTGGGAGAAACTCTCGTATGCAGAGCTGGCGGCGGAGTTCCTCTCGGTCTTCGGGCCTGAGATCCCGCTGGAGGAGTGGCACACGCTGACGGCGCAGGCGTATCAGCGCTTCGATACGCCTGAAGTCGCTCCACTGAAAAAGATCTCGGACAAGACCTATGTTCTGGAGCTTTGGCACGGGCCGACCTTGGCCTTCAAAGACTTCGCATTGCAACTGCTCGGCCTTCTGTACAAACGTCAGGTCAAGCTGAGCGGGAAGCGGTTGGCCGTGCTCGGCGCCACATCCGGCGACACGGGCAGCGCGGCGATCCATGGCTGCATGGGGCAGGAGGGGATCGAGATTTTCATCCTGTATCCAAACGGACGCGTGGCACCTTTGCAGGAGCGGCAGATGGCCTGCACGGGAGCGGCGAATGTACATGCCATCCCAGTGCCGGGGACCTTTGATGATGCGCAGCGAGTGGTGAAGGAGTGCTTTGGGGATCAGGAGTTCGTCCGCGAGGTCAATCTCTCTGCGGTCAACAGCATCAACATCGCCCGCGTGCTGGCGCAGTGTGTGTATTACGTCTGGGCCTGGCTGCGGCTGCCGCCGGAGGCACGGGACACGGTGGAGTTCGTGGTGCCGACGGGGAATTTCGGCAATGTGCTGGCGGGTTGGATGTGTCAGCAGATGGGGATGCCGTGCGGTTCCTTCCGAGTAGCGACGAATCAAAACGACATCCTTCACCGCTTCTTCAAGTCGGGGGACTACCAGCAGGGCGAGGTAAAGCCCAGCTATGCTCCAAGCATGGACATCCAGGCAGCGTCTAACTTCGAGCGTTATCTCTACTTCATGCTGGGCAAAGACCAGGGCAAGGTCCGCGAGGTGATGCAGCGCATGAAAGCGGGAGAGCGGGTCACCTTCCCGAAGGTGCCCTCCAGCTTCCGCAGCAGCCGCATGGAAGACGCGACGATCCCTCTCGTCATCGCGCAGATGTGGAAGGACTGGCAGTACGTCATCGATCCACACACGGCCTGTGCCTTTACTGACTTGGCGCAGGATCGCGTGAGCGTGGTGATCAGCACTGCCAGCCCGGCAAAGTTCCCCGAAGTGGTGCAGGAGGCCACAGGCAGCGAGCCGGTACATCCCTCACTGGAGGTGCTGAAATCAAAGCCGCTGGAGACTCACCCGCTGGACGCGACGGATGTGGCCGTGAAGGCCTTCCTCCGCGCCACTCTTTGACCGACTCCCATGTGGCGCGAACTCATCGACCTCTGGCAGAGCGTGCGCGATCCTGAATACGCGCATCTCCTGCTGGAGTCGCTGCCGCTCTACGGGCTGGGAATCGGGCTCACCTTTCTGATCGTGGCGTTTTTGGTTGGGGAAAGGAAGACACGCCTGCTGGCGCTGGCGGTGATGGCTTTGTCCTGTGCGAGTGTGTGGCCTTATCTTTCCTTCCTGCTGGAAGCCACGCCGCGCATCCTCGCCACGAGGCCGGTATCGTTCGGAGAGATGATCGAAAAGCAGACCCAGCTCCGGCAGGACACCGCCTGGGTGTATTATGCAATGGCGGCGATTAGCTCGCTGGCCATGGCTTTGACCAAGTCACGCTATGCCCGTCATGGAGTGCTGGTGGCCGTGGTGAGCGGAGTGCTGACCTTCTGGATGAGCGTCTGGCTGCATAAAAAGGAGTGTGAGGTGTATCACCCAAACATCACCCTGCCGCAGGCGATGGTGCGCTGATCTCTTTGTCCTTCGAGGTTGGAAGTGCGTGGCTGGTGGAAAAACTTCATGGAATACAGCGGTGGGGATTGACCGGGGGAAAGGGCGGTCCACTCTCGCAGGCTCTTTTACCATGGAACACGTCCTCGTCATCCCACGCCCTCTTCTCGATCAACTCGGCAGTTTCCAAGGCTTCCAACCGGAGGTGGAGCGTTATCTGGGCGCGATGTTGGCTCCTGGGGCGAACTTTTTCATGGAGCGCCCGGCAGCGGAGCAGGACCCGACTCACAAGCAACTGATCCCCTATTCGATCTTTCACCACGCGGGGCGCTACGTGTGCTACACGCGCGGGGGGAAGAGCGGGGAGAAGAGGTTGGTGGCGAAGCGCTCGGTGGGCATCGGCGGTCACATCAATCCGGTGGATCAGAGCCACGATGGCTTGGGTGAATCGATGTATTTCAACAGCATCGAACGCGAGATCACGGAGGAGCTGGTGATCGGGGGGACGCACACGCAGGAGGTGATCGGTCTGATCAATGACGACTCCAGCGAGGTAGGCAGCGTGCACCTGGGCGTGGTGCATCGCTTTGAGCTGAGCAGTGATGAGGT
>JBIKIA010000684.1:0-2763 GCA_044361885.1 Prosthecobacter sp.
GGATGGTTGACTGAAAAGTGTGATTCTTGCCCGGGTCATTTCTTCACTTCCGCCGCCCCGCCGAACAGGGGCTGGGATTTCTTCACGGACTGATACACACCCCAGCCGAGCGGCAGGGCGACCCAGGTCCAGGCGATAAGGAGGAGGATGGCTTTCATGGCTGATCAGGCTTTGGCGCTGTCTTTGAGGTGATGTTTGGGGTCCACGGGGCGGACGAGGAGATTGGCGATGAGGCCGACGATGAGCAGACCGACCATGAGGTGGAAGATGGAGTTGTAGGCCTGCTCGGGAGGCATGGTCTTCTTATTGGCCACGGAGAGGCGGTCCACGAGCTGCGGCCCGATGATGGCGGCCATGGACCAAGCTGTAATGAGTCGCCCGTGGATGGCACCGACCTGGTAGCTGCCGAAGAGATCCCTCAGATAGGCTGGGATGGTGGCGAAGCCGCCGCCATACATGGTGAGGATAAGCCCCGTGGCGACGACGAAGAGGGTGACGCTGCCGCGTCCCTGTGTCCACGGCACGCTGGCATACAGGGCGGCGCCGACGATGAAGTAGATGCAATAGATGCCCTTCCGCCCGGTGAGATCTGACATGGAGGACCAGAAGAAGCGCCCGCCGAGATTGCACAATGAGAGGAGGCCGACGTAGCCCGCCGCTGCTGCGGGGGTGACTTTGAACATGTCCTGAATCATGGGGGATGCCTGACCGAGGATGCCGATGCCGGCGCTGACATTCATGCAAAGGACGACCCAGAGCATCCAGAACTGCGGGGTCTTCCACGCGGTGTCCACGGAGACGCTGGCGGTGGTGACGAGCTTCGCCGTGTGCTCCTTTGGCACCCAGCCTTCGGGTTTCCAGTCGGCAGGTGGCACACGGACGATGAATGCCCCAAAGAGCATGGAGATGGCATACAGTCCGGCCATGATGAGCATGGCCTCACTCGCGCCGACGGAGGTGGCGGAGGCGAAGCGCTTCATGAGCTCCTCAGCCAGGGGGCCGCCGATCAGGGCACCGCCGCCGAAACCCATGATCGCCATCCCGGTGGCCATGCCGGGGCGGTCGGGGAACCACTTCATCAAGGTGGATACGGGCGCGATGTAACCCAGCCCGAGGCCGATGCCGCCAATCAATCCATAACCGGCATAGAGCAGCCAAAGCTGGTGGTATTTCACCGAAAGGGAGGCGAGCACGAGCCCCGTGCAGAAGCAGATGAGGCTGGCGAGCATGGTCTTGCGCGGGCCGCTACGCTCTACCCACTTTCCAAACACGGCGGCTGAAATGCCGAGCAGGGCCAGCGCGATGGAGTAGGCCACGCCGACATCGGCCTCGGTCCAGTCTGCCGGAGTCGAGGCGGTGATGCCGAGCACCTTGGCGAGCGGCTTTTTAAAGACGCTGAATCCATAGACCTGCCCGATGCACATGTGCACGGCGATGGCGGCGGGGGGGACAAGCCAGCGGCTGAACCCAGGCTTGGCGATGGTGGCTTCGCGGGAGAGGAAACTCATGGTGGTCGGGAAAGACGAAGGTTCTAGCGGGTCCCCTTTCTTCCTGGCAATGCATTCCTGCATTTTCTATGCGAATGCTGCTCGCGCAGGAAACTTGGTTGTCTTCACTCATTCCCGAGCTTGGATGCGCGACTCGTCCTGCCCCGCCCTTTTCGCCTCATTCATGAATCCTCCCGAGCCGCTCCCTACGTCGAACCTAACCTGGACGCTTTCCCGAGTTCCGCGCGAGGACCGCTGGCGTCGGCTGGGACAGTCGGGCGTCGTGGTCTGGCTCACGGGTCTCTCGGGCTCGGGCAAGTCCACCCTCGCTGTGGCTCTGGACAATGCGCTCTGTGAACTGGGCCGCCACTCCCACATCCTGGATGGCGACAATCTCCGCCAGGGGCTGTGCAAAGGGCTGAGCTTCTCCGAGGAAGACCGCATCGAAAATATCCGCCGTACGGGCGAAGCCGCGAAGCTGTTGGCCGAGGCGGGCATGATCGCGATTTGCTCTCTGATCTCGCCTTTCGTGGCCCAGCGTCAAGAGGCCCGCCAGAGCTGCGAGAAAGCCGGGATCACCTTTCTGGAAGTCTTCGTCAATGCGCCCATCGAGGTCTGCGAACAACGCGACCCACGCGGTCTTTACCGCAAAGCACGCGCGGGGCAGATCCCACAGTTCACGGGCATCGCCTCTCCTTATGAATTGCCGGAGCACCCGGATATCGAACTGCGCACGGATCTAATGCCGCTGGAGAACTGTCTTAGCACCCTCGCCGCCCACGTGATTGAAGCAGCGAAGCGCTGAGCCTTTAGTGAGCCGCTGCTTTACGTCGCGCCCAGGCATCGGCGTCGATCAATGTTTCCAGATCGGGATGCTGGATGACGCTGTGCTTCTCCATCACTCGCGCGACAGTTTGCCAGATGGCGGGGAAGCTGGTGCGCTCATTCAAGAAAGCCTCCACGGCCACTTCGTTCGCCGCATTTAAAACAGCGGGCAAGGTGCCGCCGACCTCACCGGCCTGACGGGCGAGATCCAGGGCAGGGAAGTCCTGCGTGCGTGGTGCCTCGAAGGTCAGAGACGCGAGCTTGGCGAAGTCGAGCGGGCGGAGGTTGTTTGGCACGCGATCCGGCCAGGTGACGGCATACTGGATCGGGAAGCACATGTCGCTATGGCTGAGCTGGGCGATGACACTGTTGTCGGCGAATTCGACCATGCTGTGGACGATGCTTTGCGGATGCACGACGACCTCGATCTTGTCCATCGGCACGTCGAACA
>JBIKIA010000685.1:0-2758 GCA_044361885.1 Prosthecobacter sp.
CGTGGCTGAGCCAGTGACGATGGCGCTCCAGTTCGCGGGCGCGTTGGTATTGTAATTGTAGGTCGTCTGCGCGGAGAGCAAGCCCGCGAACAGAGTCAAAGAAATGGTGAGCAGGGTTCTTGAGATCATAAACAATCGAGGTTGGTTTCGACGGGCGGTTCTCCTATCGTCAGATATAAGTATCGCCATGAGACTGTGCGGAGTCTCACCGCCCCGTCTCAATCACTGACCGCATCGTCTCACAGCACTCGACAAAGCATCATTGCGGGTGATAATTTGCGGGCAATGGCCGTCCTGCTCGAAAACATCCGCTTCGCCCCCGATGAATGCCTCCGCCTGCTGCGCTGGCAGGGAAATGCGCAATCGCTGCAATCCCTCGAAGCCGGCGGAAAGCGCGCCGCTGCCTCCGGCGTGGGCGGTCGCTGGCACAGCCACGCCGAGATGGAGTTCACCATTTTCCTGCGCGGTTCCGGGATGCGCTACGTCGGCGACCACGTCGGTGCGTTTGGCGAGTGGGATTGCGTGCTGCTCGGCAGCCATCTCCCACACTGCTGGATGGAGCAGGGCCGCACCGATGGCTATGTGCTTCAGTTTCATCTGCCGCCCGAGCACCCGCTGCGCAGGCTGGGCGGCGAGCGCGAAGTGCAGCGACTCTTTGCCACGGCGGAGCACGGCATTTCCTTCCGACCCGCCACCGCGCGGGCCGCGCTCGGCCTGCTGGAGCGCATGGCCGCCGCCAGCAAGCTCGCGCGCGCCGGTCTGCTGCTGGAACTCCTCGCACTGCTTCACGACACTCCGAAGAAGCAAACCGTCACACTCAGCCAGACCCGCGTCTTCGCCGAAGCCGATGCCGCCACCCGCCCACGTCTCGAAGTGGTGGTGCAATGGGTGCTCGAACAATTCACCGAGCCGCTTACGCTCGAAGAAGCCGTGAAACGCAGCGCCATGAGCCGCGCCACCTTCTGCCGCCAGTTCCTCAAGCACACGGGCAAGACCTTCATCGCCTTCGTCACCGACGCCCGCCTCGCCTACGCGCATCAGTTGCTCACGCAAACCCAGCAAAGCATCACCGAAATCGCCTACGCCAGCGGCTTCGGCAGCCTCACGCGATTCAACGCGGCCTTTCGCGAAAAGTTCGGCCACGCGCCGAGAGAACTCAGAAGCAGTCTTTGGCCGAAGTAGTGGTCCGCACAACCGGAGCGAAGCGGAGATAGCCAGCCGCAGGCTGCCCGCAGGGCGAGCAAAGCGAGGCAATCCTCTGTGCGGCTCCGAGTCAAGAGACACTCATTTCCGCACAGAGGGCTGTGCGGACCACTTTGCGATCCAAGCCACATTTTTCTTCACTATCATCCGCATCGCGACATTACCTCACGATGCCAGCTTCCGAAGACCAACACGAATCACGGGGAGAGACCTTCAGCCGACTGCTGATGGCGGAGCGGCGGCGTATTCTAGGCTTCATCCAGGTGCTGGTGCAGGATCGGGCGGCGGCGGAGGATGTGTTGCAGGATGTGTCGGCGGTGCTTTGGACGAAGTTCGATCAGTTTGAGATCGGCACGGACTTCGCGGCTTGGGCGATGTGTGTGGCGCGGCTCACGGTGCTGAACTGGCGGCGGAAGCAGGCAAAGCTGCCAGTGACGCTTTGCGATGAGACGCTGCGGTTGCTGGCCGATGAGGCGGTGGCGGCATTGTCGGTGCCGGAGGATGAACGACGTGAGGGCTTGCAGGAATGTCTGCGCCGCTTGCCGGAGGCGCAGCGCGAACTGCTGCGAGCACACTATGAGCACGGCGAGGATGTGGCAGCCATCGCGCAGGCGGCGCAGCGCACCACGCGCTCCATTTACCTGCGGCTGGAAAAGATCCACGCCGCGCTGCTGGACTGCCTGCAGCACAAGCGCTGGCTGAACGCGGGAGGCACTTTATGAGCACCGAAATGAAACGCATGGATGAACTCACGTCGCGCCAGCGCGAATCCGCGCTGTCCACCGACGAGCAGGTCGAGCTGGATGCGCTGCTACAGCGCTGCCCCGAGGCGCGGCGTCGCTTTGTGGACCAGATGCTTCTGGAAAATGATCTGCGTGAAGATGCGGCCACGTTGCTCGCTGAATCCGGCGCCAAGACCGCGACAACGGCACGCCACACATCATGGTTCGGCTGGCTCGCCTGGCGCCCGCTCACCGCTGCCGCTGCTGGAATTGTGCTGGGGATGTTTTGCACCTCGATGGTGTTCGCGTATGTCGCGCCATCATTGGGGAAGGTGATGACGCCGTTACAAGAGGGCTTTGAGTCCGGACCCGCTCCGTTGGTGACGGGCGTGCCGATTGAGGCAGGCAAGTGGAGTGGGGATTTCACGGAGATCGTCGGTGAGCAGGAGGGCGTGAGGCCGGCGAAAGGCGGGAAGATGCTGCGTTTCCTCAGCGCGGACTATGAGGGCAAGTCCAATGCGGGACCGAGCCGCACGGCGAGTGTCTGGCGGCTCGTGGATTTGCGGCCGTATCGCCGGGAGTTTGGGGATGGCGGGGCGGTGGCGCAGTTGTCGGCGGTGCTCAATTCGCAGGCGTTTCCGCAGGGCCGGAGCTATCTCGGGTTTGTGCAGATTCACGCGCTGGATGCGGAGATGGCGGTGGCGCTCAAGGAGCGGCACTGGACGGAGCTGAACGCCTCGTCTCTCGCGCTGACGCGCAGTGCTGGCGTCGCGCTGGATCGCGACCCGGCGACGTGGCAGCGGATTGATTGCGAGCAGCGATTGCCGGGCAAC
>JBIKIA010000687.1:0-2754 GCA_044361885.1 Prosthecobacter sp.
CCGGATCTGAGAAGCCTGGAAGGAATGCTGAAAATCTAATCTCTAACATCAAATCCATCATGAGCTCACTCGCCGTCAACCAAGGAACATCTCTGCAGCACTTGAAGTCCTTTATGGACGCCAATGCAGGCAAGGACATCCGTGCAAAGCAAGATGATCAGGGCAATGTCACCCTCTATGCACGCTCCAGTTGGAAACCCAGCGTGCGGTTTCTAACCCAGCTGGGAGATCTATCCGGACGTGTGGCCAAGCAGGATCTCGCCCGCAGCACCATCAAAGACATCATGACTCGGCAGGGGATCAGCCCGGGAAAGGCAGATGACCTGCTGGGCATGTGCAAACCTGGTGAATTAAAGGCAACCGGCCAAAGGGGTACGGGTATCTGGATCGGTGGAAAGGGCTTTGATTTTCCGGGCATGAAAAATTACACGGGTCTCAGTTTTGTAGTCTCACAAGCCACCAAGACACTGCCGATTAGGGAGCAACTCAAGGATCCGACGCTGGGACCGATCCTTCGCAACGGTGTCATTCGCGCAGGTTCCCCCGAACTGGTGCACTGCCTAGATGCGCTGAACACGATCAGCAAGGATGGGGGCCAAGTTCAGGACCAGCAGATTCTGGATTTTAAGAATAGATTCCTTCCAGATCCTGGCCAAGTCGAAAGTCCTTTGCTCGAATCAACAGCAAGCGACTTCAAGGTTAACACCGACCTCATGGGGATCAATTCTTCTACTTCAGGTATAACTGGCTTCAATCGTCGCGTAGACGCATGGCAAGCAATGCCTCCGGGTAATGAACGTGACGCCGCCAAACAGAGTTTGCTGGACTCACTTCATACGAAGCTTTCCGATGGTGTGGCTAAGATGATCAAGACCAATGTGATTGGGAGAATCAGTGATTATTGATCTTTAGGACCTTGATTAGGAGACCCTCTTTTCCTTTGTGAAGAAGTAATGTTTGTAAACGCCGACCGAGCCCTTCACGCTTTTTCCCTGCGACGGGTCCGCAGGTCGGTCACGTGGGCATCGATCTTGCGTCTGCAAATCAGAAAGATCGGCCACCTCGGGCATCTGGTCCCCGAAACCGGTCATCAACTTTGCTGGGTGTGTTGCCGATCAAACTCTCGTCAGCGGCCATGAGCAGGGGTTATATGGCGAGCATCATTCAAGAGGAGTGGAGTCGCGGTTATGATCGGGAAGTCCTGACTCTCTAACCGCAGATAACACAGAGGACTCAGATGTCTTTGCGCCACACTAGGGTGGTCGAGGTAAGACCGCAGCGTAGCCTAATCAGCAGATCAGATGAAGCATCTCCTCACGCACCCTTGCTAGAGGTGCGGCCCAATCTCCCAATGAAGGCTGACGGAAGAGGCGCATGACGTGCGGATACCAAGGAGTGTCCTCGCGGTGGAGCATCCAGCGCATGTCGGGATCGAAGGGCAGGAGGACCCAGACCTTCCGTCCCATAGCTCCTGCGAGGTGTGCCACGGCGGTGTCCACGCTGATGACGAGGTCCATGTGCGAGATCAGCGCGGCGGTCTCAGCGAAGTCATGAAGGTCCGGCGCCCAGGTTTGGATGGGGAGACCAAACAGTGCCGCACGATCACTTCCGAGGATCTCTTGTTGCAGGCAATGGAACTCCGCATCCTCAGTCAGCAAAACCTGCAACTGCTCGAGCGGGATGCTGCGGTGTTCCTGGCCTTTGTAGTGAAGATTTCCGCCTGACCAGACGAGGCCGATGCGAGGACGTGTCTTCGGGCCCAGCTTCGCTGCCCATGCTTCGCGATGCAGGGCAGGGGCACGAAGGTAGGGGAGGTCGGCCGTGAGCTGGTCCACGGATTGCCGGAAGGCGCCGGGCAGGCTCATCAGCGGGCAGTGGCAGTCAAACTCGGGAAGCGGCTGCAGGTAAGGCGTGAGCTCGATGGACTCAAAGCTCTCACGCAGGAGCGGGATGAGACCCACTTGTGCCTCAAGGATCACCTGCGCGCCTTGCTGAGCCAACAGGGGTGCATAGCGACAGAACTGGATGACGTCGCCAAGACCTCCATCGACGTTCAACAGCAGTCGTTTTCCCTCCAGCGGGCCTTCACCCAGCCAGAGCGGCTTGCCAACCTCACGGAATGCTTTGCCGTGCCGGTCAGATTTCCAGCGCCACTCAAACATGGGCCAGCCGTTTTCGAAGTCGCCCGTCAGCACCAGGATTTCAGCCCTGTTCCACCAGGCGTCTGCGTAGTCGGGAACGAGGGTGGTCGCACGGTCGCAGCATTCGATGGCTTCGGTGAGGCGGCCGAACTCACGCAGCACAAGGCTTTGGTTGTAGTGGGCCTCGGCATAGTCGGGGCGAATGCGCACGGCTTCGCGATAGCTTGCGAGCGAGTCTTCGAGTCTGCCTAACTGGCGCAGGACATGCCCGCGATAGTTCCACGTCTGGGCACCCTTGGGATTGATCTCTAATGCACGATCATAACTTGCAAGGCTTTCGTCGAGAAGCTCCAAAGATCGCAGGACAATACCTCGGTTCTTCCAGGCATTACCGTATTCCGGCCGAATCTCCACAGCTCGATTATAATCATCCAAAGCTTCCTGACGTCTTTCCATTTTCGTTAGAACGATAGCCCGGTTATTGTAGAATTCTGCAGTGTTTGGCTGGATTGTTAGGGCTTGAGTCAAGCATTCCAGCGCCTCGCTAAACCTGCTTAATTGAAATAGAACCACTCCTTTTTGGCTGTGGATTTCAGCAACATTTGGATTCGCT
>JBIKIA010000686.1:0-2754 GCA_044361885.1 Prosthecobacter sp.
GCGGAAACAGCACACCAGGAATGGAGACGCGAGTGTTGTAGCAGCCTGTCATCAGGCAAGCGCGTGACATGGAGCAAACCGGCGTCGCATAGAAGCTGGTGAACTTCATGCCTTCGGTCCCAAACTTATCGAGATGCGGCGTGCGCACCTCTTTGTTACCGAACGGGCCGATGTCGGCATAGCCCATGTCATCGATGAAGATGAGAACGATGTTCGGCGTGGTGGCAGCATGAGTGAAGCCGCAAAGGAACAAAGAGAGCAGGAGGAGATGTCGCATGGTGGGCTGTGAAACGTTGGGTTTGGGACGAGTTGTCGATAGATTCGCTGGTCTCACTTCTTGAACATTTTGCCCCGCTTATCACCACCTGAAAGAATGTAGGCGAGCAGATCCGCGACCTCGTCGGGGTTCATGGAGTTGATCAAACCGGGCGGCATGAGTGAGGTGGGCGAGGCTTTGCGGGACTTGATCTTGTCGCTGCGCACTTCAGTGATCTCGCCGGGGGCGGCGGGATTGGTGGCGACTTGAAGGAAGCCGCCTTCTTCGCCAGTGATGCGGCCGATGACGGTGCTGCCGTTTTTCAGCGTGAGGATGCTGCTCTCGTATTGGTCGGAGATGACCTTGCTGGGATCGACGATGTTTTCGACGAGGTCGCGCAGCGTGTAGCGATTGCCCGCAGCGGTGAGATCGGGGCCGACTCCGCCGCCTTCGTTGCCGAGTCGGTGACAGGCCTGGCAGGCGGCGGCGATGAAGAGCTCGCGCCCGCGCTCGAAGTTGCGGCCGCTTTGCACCTTCGAGGCCAACGCGGTGACTTCATCGACGGTGTAGGCTTTGCCGGGGCCTTTCGGTGGTTTGATCGCCTCGGGCTTGATGGCGATGAATGTCGGCGTGGCGAGCACGGCGAGCTTTTTGCGCTCCTCCGCGTCCGGCACGGAGGCGAGCGCGTCATTGCGGATGGTGTCGATGAAGCCGCGGAACTGATTCCCGCCGAGCCATGGGCCCGTTTTGGCAAACCACGCGAAGAACTCGCGACGCAGCTCGGGCGTCCAGCCGTTCTTGGCAAAGCGCAGGCCGTAGGCATGGGCGATCTGTTGTTGGTTGGGCCGTGCATCGCCGCTGCGGAGGAAATTAGGACCGTAGCGGTCGTTGCGGGCCATGCGCTCGACGGAGAGCCACGACACGGGATCGTCCTTCGCCGTGCGCATGAGTTGGATCGTCTCCGCGATGACTTCGGATGAACCGAGCGCCGCCAACGTGCGCGACAGCTCGCGATTGAGGTCGTTCGTCTTCGCGGGAAACAACGCATCGAGCCGTGCGATGGTTTTGGCGAGCGAATCACCTTCTGGCAGGCCGTTGCGAGCGATGCTGATTTGATACACACGCACCAGCGCGAGCTGCTGCGCGGTATCGAGCTGCGCAAAGTCGAGTGAATTGAGCATCGTGAGTAGTGCGGCCTGATGTTCCTTTCCACCCATGCGAGCGAGCGCGACACCGCTTTCGATCACGGCCCAGGGTTCGCTTTGCTTCAACGCACGCGCGGCCCACAGCTTCGCGGGTTGGCGCTCGATGGCCACACGAGCGGCGTAGCGCACGAGACGATCCGCGTGTCCGAGATGCGGCCACGCTTGGTCGATGGCCTCGGGGCCGGTGCCTTCCTCGTGCAGGCGCTCCAGTTCGACACGCAGCTTGTGCTCCGGCGTCTCGACGGGCGCGGCAGCAGGTGCGGTGCTCTCTTTGCCCTCATAGGTCACGCGATACAGCGCCGACTGCGTGCGGCGTCCGCCGATGGCGAAATACATCGCGCCGTCTTTGCCGATGACGGCATCGGTGAGCGGCAACGGCTTGCCATAGACGAACTCCTCCAGCTTCGCTTCATAGCCCGCGCCCTTCGGCGTGAGCACGACAGCGTAGAGCGTGCCGTAGGTCCAGTCGCAGGCGTAGATGGCGTATTGATACTTCGCGGGAAATGCCGCGCCGTGTCCGCTGACGACACCGGTCGGGCAACCCGGCCCGACATCGACGAGCGGCGGAATGATGTCCGGGCAGTAGCCGAGCAGTTTTCCCGATGACTCGCGGAAGCCGTAATCGCCGCCGCTGACGAGGTGATAGATGCGCGTGGGCCGATACCACGGCGTGCCTGCGTCCCACTCCATGTCGCTGTCATAGGTGAAGAGATCGCCGAGTGCGTTGAAGGCGGTGTCGAAATGATTGCGCAAGCCGTCGGCGATCATCTCAAAGCGTTTTCCATCCGGCGAAACCTTGCACGTGAAGGCCTGCGGCTCCGTGTCGGAGAATTCAGCGCCTTTGCTCGTGCGCGGCACGACTTGATCATCCGCAAACGGTCGCGAGCCGCGTGTGTGCTCGATCGGCGGCTGCGCGGTGCCATTGCCACACGCGATGTAGAGGCTCTTGCCGTCCGGCGAGAGCGTGATGCTGTGATTGCCATGCTCGCCTTGGCCTTTGATCTCGCGCAGCAGCGTCTTTTCATCGAACTGCCCCGTGCCCTTCGTGTCGCGCAGTCGATACAGGCCCGCGACATTCGGCTTCTCATTCACCAGCGCGTAAAGACTGTCGAAGGCATACAGCAACCCATGCGCTCCATTGATCTCGGCGCTGAGTTTTTCCACCTGCGCCTTGTCACCGCTGCCCACTGGTGGCGGCGTGACGCGGTAAAGGCCGCCGTATTGATCCGTGGCGAGCAGCCGACCGCGATCATCGACCGTGAGGCCCACCCACGAGCCTTCGCTCTCTTTCGA
>JBIKIA010000158.1:0-9348 GCA_044361885.1 Prosthecobacter sp.
CGACAACCAGCCGTTTCGAAACAGCCCGGCGGTGGGTGGGCTGGCGTTGGAGTTTTATCGACGCATCAACGCGCACTACAATCGCTCGGCGAAGTTTGAGGCCATGCTCGCGGCGGGAGGCAAGGACACGTCGCTCTGGCGCTTTGAGCCGCATGTGGCGGGGGCGGTTTGGGAGGCGTGGGTGAAGGAAACGGGCATCACGGTGCTGCGCGGGCATCTTTTGAAGGAAACGGCGGGCGTGACGAAGGACGGCGCACGCATCACGACACTGCATTTTGAGAATGGAGCCGAGGTGCGGGCGCGGGTGTTCATCGACGCGACGTATGAGGGCGACCTGCTGGCGTTTGCGGGCCTGAGCTTTGCCGTGGGACGTGAGGGCAATGCGATGTATGGCGAGACCAACAACGGCATCCGCACCGATACGACGCACAAGCAACACGACAAGCCCATCGACCCGTATGTGACGCCCGGTGATCCGAAGAGCGGCCTGCTCTTTGGCGTGCAGGACACACCGCTCGGCGAGCACGGCGCGGCGGATGAGAGCATCCAGGGCTATTGCTTCCGCCTCTGTCTCACGAAGGACCCGAAGAACCGGCGGCCCATCGAAAAGCCCGCGAGCTACGATCCGGCACACTATGAGATGCAGCGCCGTTACCTCGCCGCGAGCGGCGTCATCAGCCCGCCGCATGCGGCCGTGCCGAATGGCAAGAGCGATCCCGGCACCTGGCACTCGCTGGCCTCGAACTTCACCGGTTGGAATCATCGTTACCCCATCGAGAGCTATGCCGAACGCGAAATGATGCTGAGTGAAAGCCGCGATTACATCCACGGCCTGTATTGGTTCATGGCGCATGACGAGGCCGTGCCCGCGCAGCAACGCGAGGCCTGGGCTGCATGGGGCCTGTGCAAAGATGAGTTCACCGACAACGACGGCTGGCCGCGTTCTTTTTATGTCCGCAATGGCCGCCGCATGGTCGGCGACTTCGTTTTGACCGAGGCGCAGCTCCGCAAAGCGAACCCAGAGCCCGTGAGTGACAGCGTGGGCCTGATCTGGTGGCCGCCGGACTTCCACAGCGCCCGCTGCCTCGTCAAAGACGGCCGCGTGTGGAATGAAGGCGCGGTCTTCAACGTGTCGAAAGAGCCCGACTGGATCCCCTGCGGCATCCCGTATCGCTGCCTCGTGCCGAAGGCCGCCGAATGCACAAATCTCCTCAGCCCAACGTGCCCGTCATCGAGCTACGTGGCCTACGGCGCTTATCGCATCGAGTTCACCTTCATGGTCGCCGCGCAATCGGCGGCCACAGCGGCGGTAATGGCGATGGAAGGTGGCACCACCGTGCAAAGAGTGAGCTATGCGAGGCTGCGGGACACGCTGCTCAAAGCTGGGCAGGTGCTCGCGATTCCTCATGGATCATGAATACGGAGACGCATCCCATCCGCCTTGCAACTGAAGCCGATGTTCCAGAATTGGAAAGGCTGATCCAGCTCTCCGTCCAGGAGTTGCAGGCTCACTGCTACTCTCGGGCTCAAATGGATGCCGCCATGGGAGCCGTGTTCGGCGTGGATCGGCAGCTCATTCGTGATGGCACCTACTTCGTCATCGAGCGTTACGGCCTCATCATCGGCTGCGGTGGATGGAGCCGGAGAAAGGCCGTGTTTGGGGGTGATCGGGATCGAGTGGGAAAGAGCGAACTGATCGACCCGCGAACCGAACCCGCACGCATTCGCGCCTTCTTCGTGCATCCAGACTGGGCGCGGCGAGGTGTCGGCAGTGCGATCCTTCGGGCATGTGAGGAGGCGATCAGCGCTGCTGGATTCGACTGCATCACCATGGTAGCTACGCTGGCTGGCGAGCCGCTTTATGCTCGCTTTGGTTATGCCGTTGAGGAACGCTACGAAGTGCCCATGCGTGATGGATTGACCCTGCCTGTGGTCCGAATGTGCAAGCAGCTACCGCGCGTGATGAATTCAGACATTTCCAAAGCAACGATTCGAGATCTCCCAGACCTGCTGACTCTGGTGAATGATTGCGTGGCTGCGATGCGCGCCGCTGGCATCGAGCAATGGGACGAGATCTATCCAAGCGCCGACAACATTACTGCCGACATTGCGGCTGGTACGCTGGATTTTTTGAGAGCCGGAGGCGTCATCGTCGCCTGCATCACGGTGGATCAAAACGATGACCCGCTGTGGCAAGGTCTGGACTGGAGCGCCGACAGTGAGCCTGCTGCTGCTGTGCATCGGCTGATGGTGCATCCATCGCAACAAGGTCGTGGTCTTGCGAAGCAACTCATGCTTCATGCAGAGACCGTTGCACGATCCCGAGGATGCCGCAGCATCCGGCTCGATACCTTCCGTCAAAACCCAGCCGCCATGGCACTCTATCCTCGCCTTGGCTATCGCCCGACAGGCACGGCAATGATGCGAAAAGGGGAGTTCGCTGGATTTGAGAAACTTCTATGACACCTGTCACCCCCGACCACTCCATGAAACGACTTTTCCTGATCCTCATCGCAGCGTGCTCAGCGTGTTTTCTTAGCGCGGCGGATGTCAAAACCGCCGCTGAGCAAGCCCACTCCGAAATCTGGCTGCGCTTCATCGACAAGTATGGGATCATGATCGACTTCGCGGACATGGACGGGAAGGTCTCGCTACCGAAGCCGGAGGAGTGCAAGGCTGGCAAACCAAATGCGCTGGGATGGTGGGCACCGATTGAGAACGGTGCGATGTTCAACGGGCTCTACATAGACGCGGCGGTGAGTCGCTGGAAGCGCACGAAGTCGGCAGAAGATGCCGACAAGGCACGCAAGCTAATGCAAGGGCTGCTGTTGCTCAATTCGATCAGCGAAGTGAAGGGCTTCATCGGTCGTGGGGTGAGCACGGATGGGAAGTCGCATTACCCGATGGGCTCAAATGACCAGACGATGCCGTGGTTTCTCGGCCTGTGGCGTTACTGGGAGTCGGGCATCGCCACCGATGCGGAGAAGAAACGCATTCAAAAGCATCTAGTCGAGATAGCAGAGGAGATCGCCCGTCTTGACTGGCAAATGCCCGCTGAGGAGCCCTTCAAATTTCGTGGCAGCTTCAACGGCTTCCACTTTGAAGAGGCAGCTCGAATGCTCTTCACGATGAAGATGCTGCATCGCGTCACCGACGATGAAAAATGGCGCGCACTGTATCTGGCAGAGCTGGAGAAGCGCGGTGGCGAGAAGCAGCTCTCAAAGCGCGAGATCTGCGTCGGCGGCATGGTCTTCTGGTATTCGAAACGACACAACTGGACCTCCTGCGCTGCGGTGGGCGGCTTGCGTGGGTTGTGGGAACTGGAGACGGACACGGCACTCAAAGCCGACTTTGCCAAAGGTCTCGTCGCGAGCGCGAAAGTGGCGGCGGAGAGCCTATCGCTTGCGCAACAGTTCGACAACGCGGACACGAGCTACTTTGAAATGGACTGGCGCGTGATGAACAAGGACTGGCAGCCACAGACGACGGAGAAGGAAGCGCAGGAACTGGCCCAGGCGCAGCTCAAGAACTTCATGAAGCTAGCTCCGCGTCGCGGCAAGGAAACTGCCTTCATCCGCGAACCGACAGCGGCGGCATGGATCGTCACACTAACGGCGGACAAGGATCAACTGAATCAACTGACTCCCTCCATCAAAAGCGTAATCGCCCATTATGACTACACGAAGCTCTACTACTCTCAGTTCTTCTGGGTGGAGATGGCGTGGGAGCGGCTGCGGGCAGAGGATCTTTAGTTGTTTCCAGGACGCTGGATGCGCGCTGGCACGTCGTTGATGGAGAAGCCTGCGGCACGCAGGCCATCCCAAATTTGCACGAGGAGACCGAGGGGCGTTTCCGTATCGGCTTGGAGTTCGAGTTTGGCCTGAGGGTCGGACTGTTTGAGTTTCGTCAGAGCGGCAGCAAGCTGATCCACAGCGACGGGATTGCCATCGAGCAGGAGTTCTTTCTCCGGCGTCACCGTGATGGATTTACGCACTTCATCGGAAGCTGCGGCTGAGCCCATCGACTTCGACTCCGGCAGGTTGATCTTCACCTGCACTTTCTTTTCCCGGAAGGTGGTGGTGGCGATGAAGAAGATGAGGAGGATCACCATAATGTCGATCATCGACACGATGGGGATCGCTGGCACCGGACGGCGGCGGGGGCGGAGATTCAGTTGCATGGCGCGGCTTGGCTGACTCAGTTCCGGCTATATAAAGGGGCGGAACGCTGGACTTCGAAATGAGCGAAGAAGGTCTGGATTGTCTCATGCATGATGGACTCCAGCCTCACGGCCACCTGATCCAGCCGACGAACAAAATAGGTGTGCGCCACCACCGAGGGAACGGCGACAAAGAGACCCGCGATGGTGCAACGCAGGGCCACACCGATCTCCTTCGCAACCTCAGTGGTGTCAGGCCCAGCCTCGCTGCCGAAAGCGGAGAACATGCCGACTAGGCCCGCCGTGGTGCCGAGCAATCCGAGCAACGGAGCCACGGTGACCATGACCTCAAGCATGGGGATGCCGCGCTCGAGGTGGTGCAGTTCTTCCTTGGCGCGAGCGGTCAGCGTGTCCACGCATTCCTGGCGTGAGGAAAAAGTGCCGCTGATGGCAAGTGCGCCGAGTTTGGCGAGGAGGGATTCGTCACGATCGAGAAATTCCTGGAGCGGCTTGATGTCACCTTTGGCGGCATAGTTTGGCAGAGAGCGGAGCTGGCTCATTACACTGGCGGGTAGCACCAAATGATCGCGCAACCGAAGCCAGGCAGAGATGATCACTGTGACGGCAAGGAAGGAACACAGCACAATGAAGAGCATCACATAGCCGCCCGTGGCGAGGAACTCTCCGAGTTTCGCAAAGCCTGTAGTGGCGGTCTGGGAGGCGGCGAGGAAATGGGAGATATGGTTCATGAGAAGCGAGCGGGTGAGGTATTCGAGAGAGGACTGTGCCGCGCAAGAGCGAAAATTCCCCATCAAGTCGTGAACACAAGGATTTAAGCCTTCCCATGACCAATCATGGTAGATCAGGCTGCCCATGTATCTGATTCACCCGAACGCCCGCCCACAACACCCACTAAGATTGGCCAGCATGAGGAGGCAGAGTGCAGAACGACGACTATCATCCTAAAGGAAGAGGCCAAAGAGGTCGATCTGCAGCGCAAGCGCAGCCTCAAACTCGACCAGAAAATTCCTGCCAATAAAGCCGCTATCGAGCTCTCCTTTTCAGGTGGAGGCATCCACAGCGCCACCGTTCAGGAAAACGGTGATGATGGAACTATGAGGCTTGTGCACAAGCTCGCTCCAGGCGGAGGTCGCAACCGGGAAGATCACCAATGCCCCACCGCCAAAGCATTGCATTCGGCGAGGTTCGAAAGCCTTTCCACCGCGGAGGAGCAACTCGCCACGATGAATACCTAGCTGGATGGCGTGGAGATCATCCTCGAAGATACAGGGGGTTTTTCGTGATTGAGCTAAGTGGGGAGCCGCATTTTTTCTTCGTCAGCCGAAACGCAGATGAAGAAAAAAGTGCCGCCATGCAGATATTGGAAGGAACAGGCAAACCGCGTGTGATCGTGTAGCTGGAAGATGAGCCGTGAGAGGCCTTATTATATGCGCTGACATAGCAGCCGCTGCTGAGTCGAACGGTCTTCATGCTAGCCACCGTGGACTTCCGCCGTTTGCGTAGGAGCATGCGTACGCTCCTCGCCCTTCTTTCCCTCACGGCCTATCTTCAGGCAGCTCCACGGCCAAACATTCTCTTTCTTATCGGGGACAACTGGTCCTGCGAGCATGCAGCGGCCAATGGCTGTGTAGCGGTGACGACGCCGGTCTTTGACCGCCTTACCCGTGAGGGCATGAATTTCGCGAATGCCTTCTGCCCGGTGCCGTCGTGCTCGCCGACACGATCGTGTATTCTCACGGGACGTGTAGCGCATCAACTCGAAGACGCGGCGAGCCTCTGGAGCAAGTTTCCGGCAAAGTTTCGCGTCTTCACCGATGCGCTGGCGGAAAGCGGTTACCACACCGGCTTCACCGGCAAAGGCTGGTCGCCGGGGAAGTTCAAGGAGTTCGGGCGCGAGCTGAATCCGGCTGGGAAGGAGTTCAAAGATTTCACCAGCTTCCTAGCCGAACGAAAAGGCGTCACGCCGTTCTTCTTCTGGCTCGGCAGCACACACACAGCGCTGCACAGCTTCAAAAAAGCCGATGGCATCGTGGCGGGGATCGATCCGACAAAGATTCGCGTGCCTGCTTACCTACCAGACACGCCAGAGGTGCGCCGCGAGATCGCGAACTACCTTGCCGCAGCGAAGCAGATGGATGCAGCGTTTGGTGACGCCATCGCACAGATCGAGAAAATGGGGCAACTCGACAACACCGTGATCATCTACACCAGCGACAACGGCTGGCAGATGCCGCGCGGACTTGCGAACTGTCACGACAGCGGCTCGCATGTGCCGCTGGCCGTGCGCTGGCCGGGTAAAGTGGCCGCCGGCAGCCGCAGCGACGCTTTCATCAATCTCACCGACTTCGCCGCCACCTTCCTCGACATCGCGAGCGTGCCGAAATGGCCAACGATGACATCGCGCAGCTTTCTGGATGTGCTCACTGGTCAAAGCAATGGCAAGGGCCGCGATCACGTCTTTCTCGAACGCGAACGCCACGCCAATGTGCGCAGCGGCGATCTCAGCTATCCCTGCCGGGCCATCCGCACGAAGGATTTTCTCTACATTCGCAATCTGCTCCCAGATCGCTGGCCTGCTGGCGACCCTGCGCTGCATTTCGCCGTCGGTCCCTTTGGAGATGTGGATCCCACGACGACGAAGCAGCTCATCCTCGATCATCGCGACGAGGCCGCGATGAAGCGCTACTTTGACATCAACTTTGCCAAGCGACCCGCCGAGGAACTCTACGATCTGCGCCGAGATCCCGATCAGATTAAAAACCTCGCCACTGATCTGGCGCTAGCTGCAACAAAGGCCAAACTCGCCGCTCGTGTCGATGCATGGATGCAAGAGACGAAAGATCCGCGAGTCGATCCTGCTTACGATGCCTGGGATCGTTATCCCTACTTCGGTGGAAGGGCGAAAGCGCCGTGATTCACGCGCCTCCGGACTGCATGGCGCGGAACTTGCCCGGTGCCATGCCCGCATACCGGCTGAAGTGCCGCGTGAAGGCGCTCTGATCACACCAGCCTGTTTCGATCGCGATGTCGGCTAACGGTTGATCTGTTTCCCGCAGCAGCCGCGTCGCTTCATCTAAGCGCAGCTTGTGCAGCAGTTGCAGCGGACTCATCTGGAAAAGCCGCTGCACACGCTGCTCGAACTGATACACGCTCAGTCCCGCTTTCGTGGCGATGTCCTCGATGCGCAGGCTTTCGGTGTAGCGTGATTGCATCATTTTCAACGCAGAGGCTAGCTCGGCAAAGCCGGTCGCTTTGTCGCTGGGGGCATTCAAATCCCGCGAGATGCCGGTCACGCCGACGATGCGGCCAGTCGCGTCACGCAGCGCGTGTTTCGTGGTCAGACACCAGCCCGCTTTGCCACCGGGGTAGATGTGCAGCTCCAGCTGATGCTCCACGCGCTTGCCCGTTTTTAGCACCAGTTCGTCCTGGCGGGCATAACTGGCCGCCAGCGGTGCGGGATAGACCTCGGTGGGCTTTTTGCCGATGAGCTTAGTTTTGTCACCGCCAGCACAGCGGGCCGCCATGGTCTGATTCACGACAACATAGCGCCCATAGGCGTCCTTGATGAAAAAAACGACATCCGGCAGCGCATCGAAAAGCGCCTCCGTGACGGCGTGCTCCATGAAAAGGTCGTTGGTGGCCATGAATTGGCTGAAATGGCAGGTTCACGGCCAAAAAGCAATCAAGAGCGCACTCGATTCCTGATTCATGAATACTGACTCATGAATCAGCCATCCAACATCTGGTCCGGTGTCTTCCCGGCCGTCCTCACTCAGTTGCACCAGGATCAATCGCTCGATCTCGCCGCCTCCGCGCGGCATTGGCAGTCACAGATCGATGTCGGCGTCTCCGGCTTGATCGTTTGCGGCTCGCTCGGCGAAAATCAGTGCCTCCAGCCGGATGAAAAGCGCGCCGTGGTCAAACACGCCGTCGAAGTGGCCGCTGGCCGAGTGCCAGTCATCAGTGGCGTGGCGGAGATGAATACCCGCGCCGCCGTGAGCTACATGCAGGACTGCGAAAAGCTCGGTGCCTCCGGTTTCATGATCATGCCGCCCATGGTTTATAAGAGCGATGCACGTGAGACGCAGCACTGGTTCCGCACACTCGCCAAAGCCACGCCTCTGAGCTGGATGCTTTACAACAACCCCGTCGGCTACCACACCGATGTGACGCCGGAGATGTTCGTCGAACTCGCCGACATCCCGAACCTGCTCGCCATCAAGGAAAGCAGCGCCAACACCCGCCGCATTACCGAGCTGCGCAATCAAACCGGCGACCGCTACCGCATCTTCACCGGCGTGGACGATCTCTTCCTCGAGTCCGCCATCCTCGGCATCGACGGCTGGGTTTGCGGCAGCGGCATCGCCTTCCCGAAGGAGAACCAGCAGCTCTGGAACCTCGCCCAAGCGGGCCGCTGGGACGAATGCCGTGCGCTCTATCGCTGGAGCCAGCCGCTGATGAAGCTCGATACGCACCTCCACTTCGTCCAGTACATCAAGCTCCTCTGCCAGGAGACCGGCCTCGGCCAAGAGTGGGTCCGCGAGCCACGCCTCCCCCTCGCCGGAGCCGAGCGCGAGCAGGTGCTGAAGATCATCCACGAGGCGCTGGCGAAGAGGCCCCTGTAGCTTCGATTGGCAATCTTATATCATAGAGCCCTTTTTCCTCGAAGGGAAAACTTCTCAAACCTCACATAATCAAGGGTTTATAGAGGCCATATTGCCGGAGGTTGACACCCCATCCGGCGGTATGCAGGACACAATTAGGACAAGCGAGGAGGGCGCTCGGAAACGGGGGCGGCCTTTCATGAAGATCAAGCATGGCAGCGCAGTGGTGCCGATCTACAAGGGCCGTGTCCGCAGATGGGATTGCTACACCGTGGCCTATCACATGAACGGCAAGCGCGTGCGGCGAAACTTCGGCAGTCTCGAAAAGGCCAAAGCTGAGGCTCAGTTGATGGCCCGCAAGATTCAGGAAGGCAAATCCTCAAGCAACGATCTGACTTCTGCGCAGCGAGAAAACCATCTCGCTGCCGAACGTCTGATGGCTCCCTTCAAAATGCCGCTGGTGGCTGCGGTGGAGGAATACGCTCGCTGCCGAGAGTTGCTCGGTGACGTGCCACTGATGGCAGCCATCCAGGAGTTCGTACGGCGCAATCGGGGCGTACAACT
>JBIKIA010000159.1:0-9343 GCA_044361885.1 Prosthecobacter sp.
TGCTGGCTTATGAGATGGCGAATGGAGGGCAGATCAGCATCACGAACCGGCTGGATCGTGAGACGAGTGGAACGGTGCTGGTGGCGAAGAATGCGATCACGGCACGGCTCTTCGGCATGGCGATGCAGGAACGGAAAATCCACAAGGCTTACCACGCCATCGTACATGGTTGGCCTGAGTGGGAGGAAAAGGATCTTCATGGGCCGATTCTGCGCAAAGGCGATGTCACGGAGTCGGAGATCTGGGTGAAGCAGACGGTGCATGACGATGGCGCGCCATGTCAGACGATCTTCCGCACGCTGCGGCGCGTGGAGCACGAGCGTGCAGGCAAACTGACGCTGGTGGAGGCACGGCCTGTTACAGGTCGGATGCACCAGATTCGCGTGCATCTCTCACACCTCGGGCTGCCGATCCTCGGGGATAAAATCTACGGGCTGGATGAGCAGTGCTACCTCGACTTCATCGACACGGGCTGGACGCCCGACATCGAGCGGCGGATCTTTTTTTCACGTCAGGCTCTGCATTCGCATCGGCTGGAGATCGAGACGCCGAGCTTCAGCCGCACCTGGGAATGCCCGCTGCCAGCGGAGATGCAGGCGTGGTTGTGATGGCTGAAAGTTCGCCGCATTCGCACCAGTTTCAGCGCCCTCATGATTTTTCGCACGATTGCTTTCTACTTTGTCATCATCAGCCAAGCCATCGCGGCAGATGCGCCTTTGCTCAAAGATGACTTTTCAGCGGCCAAACTGGAGCAGCGACGTGCGATGCGTGGCGAATGGAAGTTCGCCGAAGGCATCGCGAGCTGCACTCAGGACGAAGCGCTCTACAAGAAGAACAAGGATCACGGCCCCATCCTCTTTTACGATCTTGGTTACACAGATGCGACGATCCGCTTTAGCTACCAGGCGGACGCATCGGTGAAGAGCGTTGTGTTCACCTGCAATGGCACGGAAGGGCACATCTTCCGCTTTGTCACGAGTGCAGCAGGCACCGGAATGCGTGCCTTTCCGGCGGATTCAAAAGATCACAAGTCCATCGCACTAGCCCAGGAGAAGGCTCTGATGCTGAAGGCAGGCGAATGGGTGCCGGTGACCATCACCCTGCGCGGCACGAAGGCGATGGTGAAGATCGGTGACTTCGAGAAGACCTATGAACACGCCTCGCTGGCGCGGGCGAAGTCGAATCTGAGCGTAGGCTTTGGCTTCGGTACGTTGAACGTGAAGGATGTGGTGGTGACACCATGAGCCGATTCAGTCCAGCCGTTGTCTGCCGAGCTTTTGCATGTGCTCTTGGAGATGCGGCAGGATGCGGGCACGTGGATGCATCCAGAGATCCGGAGTGAGAAACCAGCCGGTGTCGGCGCGGATGAGTACGATGTTTTCCCCGCAGAGATGGCTGTTGAAGCGGGCACCTGAGGCTTGAAGCGCTGCGTAGATATCCATGGTCGTGCCATGATCGTCGGCGTCACAGCATTCGAAGATGATGCAACGCACCTGGCGAATCCATGAGGTGTCGGACGTCTGGAAAACGACCTTCTCCGCACCCTCAATGTCGAGCTTGAGGATGTCGATCTCATCGAATCCGAACTCCGCCATCAGCCCTGGAACCGTGCTGGCAGAAACGGAGGCACTGATGGGATGCACGCCGGCTTCGTCGATGCGACTAGCGACGGCAGCCCAGGTCTTGGCGATGCGCAGAGTGCCTTCTTCTTTCCAGAGCGCACGATGTAGGCAGGTGACCTGGGCATCATCGGCGAAGTTGCGGGCGAGCAAGGCATGGTTGTCCGCATCCGCCTCAATGGCGATGATGCGCGCCTGCGGGTGGAAGCGCCGCAGCCGCATCGTGGAATCACCAATGTTCGCGCCAGCATCAATGATCACGCGACACAACGGACCGTAGGCATCAGCGATGCGGTAGTTCTCCAAGTAGAACATGCTGAGAACACCAGCATCAGTCCTGGATCGAAACCAGGACGGGCGCTGTAAAACGCGCAGCCAGATCTGAGTCAGGCGATCTGCTCGTGAGAGCCTGTGCATCACAAAACCCTAAAGGCTCCGCCCCATCCGAAATGCCAGGCCGCCGCGACGAAACGCTGAGCGAAGCCAAGGCAGCGGTGAAGGAGGAGATGCATCGGGGGGGCGGAGTGAAGTGGATCAAAGCCCGCCGAGCTTGCAGATGCGGTCCCAGTGTTTGGCATCGACCTCAGTTATGGAGAGACGGTTGCCACGGCGGAGGATGAGCATGTCGGCGAGCTTCGGATCAGCGCGCAGCATGTCGAGCGTGACGAAGGTCCTGAAGTCGGCCTCCCACTTCACATCGACCATGAGCCAGCGTGGCTCCTCGCGTTTGCTGCCCGCGTCGAAGTATTCAGAAGAGGGATCAAACTGCGTGTGATCCGGGTAAGCTTCGTTGACGATTTTCACGATGCCCGCGATGCCCGGCACTGGGCAGCTTGAGTGGTAGAAGAAGCCCAGATCACCCACCGCCATCTGATCGCGCATCATGTTGCGGACCTGGTAATTGCGCACGCCATTCCAAGGCTCGGTCTTTTTGGGGCGAGCTTTGAGATGATCGAAGGAAAAGACATCGGGTTCAGATTTGAGCAGCCAGTGGGACATGATAGGGCAGGGATTGCACGGAAGACGCGGAAAGGGAATGCTGAATTTGCCGCGCTGTGCCATAAACGAGGATGCAGCACGATCTTCACGCGACTTTGAAAAAGCACTTTGGCCATGCGGCGTTTCGGCCGGGGCAGGAGCGGGTGATGGAGGCGCTGCTGGCGGGGCGGAGTGCGCTGGCGCTGTTTCCGACAAGTGCTGGGAAGTCGCTGTGCTATCAGCTTCCGGCGCTGCTGATGGATGGGGTGACGCTGGTGATCTCGCCGCTGATCGCGCTGATGAAGGATCAGGTGGAGGCGCTCAGGGCGCGGGGGATCAAGGCTGCGCGCTTGGATTCGTCGTTGTCACCTGCGGAGGCGGCGCAGGTGTTTGATGACATGAAGTCGGGCGTGCTGAAGCTCCTGTACATCGCGCCGGAGAGGCTGATGAATGAGAACTTCATCGAGCGACTGAAGCGCGTGAAAATTTCGATGATGGCGGTGGATGAGGCGCACTGCATTTCGGAGTGGGGGCACAATTTCCGTCCCGAATATCTGCGGCTGGCACTGATGGCGAAGGAGCTGGGAATTCATCCGGTGCTGGCACTGACGGCGACGGCGACGCCCGATGTGGCGCGGGATATTCGGAAGGCGTTTAGCGTGGCGGATGAGGACCATGTGCAGACCTCTTTTCACCGCGCGAATCTGCATTACCGCATCACGCCATGTCCGGCGCAGAAGCGGAAGGAGTATCTGACGAAGGTGCTGCTGAAGCGGAAGGGCGCGTCCATCGTGTATGTGACATTGCAACAGGCGGCGGAGGAGGTGGCGACGCATCTGCAACGCAACGGTGTGAACGCGCTGGCCTACCACGCAGGACTGGCGGACGAGCATCGCCATGCGGCGCAGGACTCGTTCATGAATGGATCGCTGGATGTGATCGTGGCGACGATTGCTTTTGGGATGGGAATCGACAAGGCGGACATCCGCGCGGTGTATCACTACAATCTACCGAAGACGCTGGAGAACTACATGCAGGAGACGGGCCGCGCGGGGCGTGATGGAAAGCCATCCGTGTGTGAGTTGCTGGCTTGTGGTGATGACTGCATCGTGCTGGAGAACTTTACTTTTGGCGATACGCCGACACCGCAGGCGCTGCGTCAGTTGGTGGATCATTTGCTGCGGCAAGGGCAGGAGTTTGATTTCTCTCTCTATGAGCTTTCTCAGGCCACGGATATCCGCCCGCTGGTGATCGAGACGGTACTGACGAATCTGGAGCTGCATGGCGTGGTGAGGCCACTTGGATCGTTTTATTCGAGCTACCAGTTCCGCTTTCTCCAGCCGGAGACGCGCGTCTTGTCAGGGCATAAATCAGACCGGCAGGCCTTTTTGAAGCGCCTGTTTGCTGCAGGTAAACGCGGAACAAAATGGACGACTCTGAATCCTGATGAGGCGGCGTTGCAGATGGAGGAGCCCCGTGAGCGGATCATGAGTGCGCTGACATGGTTGCAGGAGGCTGGGGAGATTGAGCTAAAGCCGAGCGGGTCGCGGCAGCGATATCGTTTGTGCGATGATCGTGCGCAGCGTGATCCAGCGCTGATCAGCGAGCAGATGCAGACGCTCTTTTCCAAACGTGAGGGGCGTGATGTAGAGCGTCTCGGCCAAGTGCTGGAGCTGGCGGGACATCGTGGATGTCTCACGCGCTGGCTGCTGCGCTACTTTGGTGAGGAGATGGCAGAGGACTGTGGGACATGTACTAGCTGTTTGGAGCGGGCGAAGGGTGAGACGGACGAAGAGCCGCGCGCTTTGCCGCAGTCGGCGGTGCCTGAGATCACGACGGAGGATGTGGCAGCGATCCGCGCGGTGATGGATGAGGGGCACTCATCCTTGCGCACGCCTCGCCAGCTCGCACGTTTTCTATGTGGCCTCACGAGTCCGGCGACATCGCGCGAGCGACTGACGCGCAATGGTGCCTTTGGGATGCTGGACAAGGTGCCCTTTGCCGATGTGCTGGCACAGACGGAGACGATGCGAAGCCGCTAGCTGCTGCGCCTAGGGAACAACTGAAGCACGGCTTTTTGCAGGGGCGGAGGCCAGCGTGGGAGGGCGGCTTTGAGGGGTAGCGAGGGCTCGTTTCCGCGCAGGTTTTCCATGAGCAGGAAAAAGTCATGAATAGTGATCGTGCGCTCGGAGAAGGAGTCGAGCCAAAGGCGCGTCACAGCAGCAGCGGCGTCCGCTTGGGGTTGGGTAGATTGATTGCCGAACGCGGAGAAGATGATATGACGGCGTAGGATCATATAGACCAGTTCGTGCATGGACTGGCGCACGGGCTGGTGACGCAGAGCAAAGGCACTGAGCAGCTTCTGCCCTTTGCCACCTGCAAGCAGTTGGTTAAGGGCGAGGACCATGCTTTTGTCCTGAATGAGGAAGCGGCTGATCCGGCCACGTAGGGTCTCGCGATTTTCACTAGATTCACCAAGGCTGAGCAGTTGTGAGAGGATTTCCACGGAGCTCTGGCTGCTCCAGTTTTGAGCGATGCTGTGAAGTAGCAGGCGATTGGTGAGGGTGAGTTCATGAACCTGCCTCGGCACCTGATTGATTCGTTGAAGAGCCTGCTTTACGGCGGTGTGATCAGGATCGGCATCCAGCGCGGAGAGCAGCAGTGCGGCTCCGGTGAAGGCCATGATGGTGGACTGCTCCGCCTGGAGTACGTCCTGGGCGATTTTGATGGCTCCGGCCTTCTCTCCGGCGCGTGCGAGCTGGCGGGCTTGATCGAGCCGGATGGTGAGTGCGATGGAGTGGTCTGGCGGTGCGAGGCTGAGCCAGTCGACCTGGAGCTTGGCGAGCCCATCATCCATTTCGATGCGTGCCATGAGGCTCCAGAGTTCGAAGTTGGTGTTGATGGTGCGGGCGTCTTCGGGCGTGACTGTCGCCATCTTTTTTGGCGCTACACCGTGGAGGAGCGGGTCACGTGCAGCTTCGTCGGTGCCATTAAAATGACGGGCGAGTGCGAAGCGCGCGGCGAGCTCATGGGGAGTGTAGCGCAACATGCGGTGGACGCGCACCGCATCTTCCACGCCAGGCGTGGGACGCAGCAGATTGATGCCACGCCCGACGGAGCGGTAGAAGTTATCCATCTTGCGACCTGGTTCGTTGAGCAGGGCGAGATAGTCTGCGGGCATGTCTTCAGGACCGGGCAGTTGGTCGAGGTAGATGCGTGCTTTGTTGAGGCGTCCTGCATTGGCATGAAGATACCAGAGCTGGAGGCAGGCTTCGGTGCGCCAGGGTGATTCTGGGCCGAGCATGACTTTTTCCCAAGTCACCTGAGCATCACCTTGTCGCCCCTGCCGCTTCTGGCAGTCACCGGCTTTGAAGAGCGCCTCGGCTCCATAATCTGGATCTCCGATCATTTGCAGGAAATAAGTCTCGGCGGGCCACCAGCGTTCGCTACCAGCATAGTGGTCCCCTTTTTCGAGGACGCTGGTCTTCGGGAGTTCGGCAGGGCCGCTCCAGCGCAGATCGTGCATCTGGAGCTGCGGTTCACCGACGAGCGCCACGGAAACCGGTAGCACGGGCTGATAGCGTTCGAGATACTCCACACGACTTCCATCACTCACCTCCAAACTGAGCTTCCTGTTTTCGAGATGAAGCTTCATGCGAACTTCTTTTCCCGGCGCGAGCGGGGCCTGCACAACGGTGGCAGCGAGGATGCGATCTTTCCGTGCGATGGCGAGCACAGCCTTTGGCGGTTCGATGATGCTTTGAAACTGCGCCAAGTGGCTGATGAGCGAGCTCGGCGGGGGCTGATAGTATTGAACTGTGTGCCACTCGTCGAAGAGCAGCACTTTGAAGCCGAGAAACTGGGTGCCTTGTTCAGGAATCTTGAAGGTGGCGCTGACTTCCAGTGGCGGAGGCCGGGTGAATTGCAGCAGCCTCTCCTGGGTGCTCATGCCCTCAATGATCAGATGGTCGCCATCCACCCGGCTATGATCCGCTTTGAAGAATTTGCCGACGTTTTGAAAAGGTGGCCGGATCTCCAACAGATTGTCCCAACGCGATTGGCGCTCTTCGACGGCAAGGCGTAAACGTGCTGCTTCTGCGGTGTCATGATCCTTGGTCCAGGCAAGTGTGGCTTCGATCTCAGCGCGTTCAGCTTCACCAATCCGAGGCTGCTTGAGCATCTGGAGAATCTCGCGGGTCGCTCCCTTGATCAGCGTTTGGCGATACTCCGAAGCTTGCTTGGGATCGTAGGTCTCCAGCTCTTTGATCAAAAGGTCGGTGATCTCCGCATGAGCAGCAGACCAGGAGTTGACGGGCATGTTTGCGCCAATTTTTTCTCGGATGCCGGCCACTTTCATCTGCTGGGCGTTCATGGCCAGCCTACCTATGGCAAAGAGTGCCAGGACGATCCCGGCCCCTGCCGCCATGCATAGCAGTGGTCGCTGTTTGGCGCGTCGCGCAGCATGGCGGATCTTCGAGATGGGCCGTGCCAGCACAGGCTCTCCGCGCAAATAGCGGGCGAGATCCTCTGCCAGGGCCGTGCCATTGGCGTAACGCTCGGAGGGCCGATGTGAGATTGCCTTCAGGCACACGCGCTCCAGATCACGCGGGATGCGCCGCGTCCCTGAGATGACGATGCTTGGAGGACTTTCTTTTTGGTGCTTGGGCAGCACCTCGGCCAGCGTGGTGCCATAGGGCAGCTCTCCGCACAGAAGTTCGTATAGCATGACGCCGAGCGCATAGACATCGGCGGTGGGACTGATTTCACCGGGGTTTCTCGGCTCAGCGTCACTGTCTGCGGTGGTGGAACGGGTGGCTTTCTCGACACTCTTCACGCCGAGGATCTCCGGGGCCATGTAGGCGGCGGTGCCTAGCGCCTGCTGGGTGCGGGTGAGGGTCACATCCTCACGCCCACGTACGATACCGAAGTCCACGATGACCGGTTCTCCGCAGCCTTCGCGCACGAGCACATTGGCAGGCTTGAGATCCCGATGTACGAGGCCGAAGCTGTGGAAGTAACCTGCCGCGCGCGCCACTTGTTCGATCAGGCCTACGCGCGCGTTGTCTCCTAAATCGAGGTCCACACACCAGGCGCGCAGGTCCATGCCTTTAATGTAGGCCATGACGATGCATCCGACATTGTCGAGCAGCTTGAAGTCAATGACTCGGACGATGTTCGGGTGCGGTACGGGCTCCTGGAGGCGGGCCAGCGTCATGGCCTCTTTTTCGAAGCGTGCGCGGATGTGGTCCTCGGAGACCAGATGCGGGTCGATGATCTTCAGCGCCACCGGGATGCCGAGCGTGCGGTGCCACCCTTCATACACACGCCCCATGCCACCCCTGGCGATCAGGCGGCGCGCTTCATAGACGTCTTCCCAGCCGAGCTCGCGCAGCCAGTCGGGGACAGGCGGCATGGAGGGTGGCGTTTGGCGTGGGGATTCCATCAGGGGAAACGGAAAAGTGTTCTCGTGGTGAGATAGTTAAACTACTCTATAGCCATTTCCTACTCTATAGCCATTTCTTTTAGCTTAGTTGGTAACAAAACGAAGTCTTTGCGGTAAAGCATAGGAACACATATCTCCTTGGAACCCTCCCCCAGCTTGTTTCCCACCACCCACTGGACTCTGGTGCATCTGCTACACTCGGATGACGACCGTGGCGTCGAGTTTGCACTAGAGCGTCTCTGCACTGCCTACCGCAGCGCGCTCTATCATTACGCCCGAGCCTCGTGCCTCGGACCCCATGACGCCGAGGATGCGGTGCAGGACTTCTTTGTCCATGTGCTCGGCCAGGAAGCGCTGAAGACGCTGCAAAAGGAGAAAGGCAAGCTGAGAAGTTGGATGGTCCGCTCCTTCAACAACCGGCTGGTGAATCGACGTGAGCACCAGGAGGCCAGGAAACGGGGCGGCGGGGTGGAACACGTGCAGTGGGACTTCAGCAGCGCGGAGCAAGAGTTCAGCCGACACTATCACGCTGGCATGGATGCCGCCGAGTCCTGCGACCTGGCTCTGGCTCTAGGCATTTGGGAAGCCACTCTCCGGCGGCTGGACACTGACTCCAAAGTACAAAAGCGCCCAGGCATTTACCAGGCTCTGCGTCCTCACCTGCTCCAGGGCTGGCCAAAGAATGGCCCGAACCAAACCGAAGTGGCCGCCCGCCATGGTCTCACGGCCAATGCTCTGCGGGTGCGGTTCGTCAATCTCATCGCCAAAGCCCGCAGATTTTTTATCAGCATCACCCGCGAGACGATCGACCCTCTCATTTCCGAGGATGATCTGGAGCATCTCTGGAACCTGCTGAAGTGATCAACGCCCGAGCATCTGACCCAGCAGCGGCAGCACAGCGCGGAAGTGCGTGTTTCCGCCCGCGCGGCTGAGTTGCTCGCCGATGAGCTCGGCATCACTCACCACATCGGCGGGGAGCATTTCTTCATGACTGTGTCCCTCACAGGTGGCGCTGGTGCGTACAAAGGCGGAGCCACCTTCACGAGTGATCGAGAGATCCAGACACGGGGCGATGATGCGTAGCGAAGACAGGGCGCATGCCTGATCGGACTCCACCAGAGTCATTCGCAGCGCCGCACCATCCGGCTTTTTGAAAACAAGACCCGGCTGCGAGTCATCCAGCTCCGCTTTCAGCCGCTGGGCGATCCAGCCCGCCAGCAGCAGGGCGGAGCATTTTTGCCCCACCGCGTGCGTGATCTCCACCGCCTCGATCTTTGGCAGATGCTCCCGCGCCTTCACATCC
>JBIKIA010000688.1:0-2751 GCA_044361885.1 Prosthecobacter sp.
ACTACATCGGCCATCTGCACACCGCTGGTAACCCCGGCCGCTGCGAACTGGACGAGAACCAGGAGATCAACTACCCCGCCGTGATGAAGACGGTGCAGGAGATCGGCTACCACGACTTCGTGGCGCATGAGTTCATCCCGACCTGGCCAGACACCATCCTGGCCCTGCGCCATGCGGCGATGGTCTGCGATGTGTGAGCAAATTCTCTGCGCTCTTGCGCATGGGACCGTTTGAACGAAACTGACCAGTGCCAGAAAGCGATACCATCACCAAACCCACCGCCCGCTTCGAGGATTTGCGGGGCATTTTGCGCTATGTCCCGCAGTTCCGGCAGCGCGTCTTTGTGATCGCGATCGATGGAGCACTGATGCATCAGGCAAGTTTTGCCAGCCTGCTGCAAGATGTGGCGGTGCTACAGTCACTGAACATCGAAGTGGTGCTCGTCTTCGGTGCTCGCGCTCAACTCCGCTATCTTGCTGGGCTGCGTGGCGTCACCCTGAGCAGTGACGACGGCATGGGCCGGACGGATGCGGCGACGCTGGAGGTGGCTGTGGATGCCATCTCACGCCAGACGAGCGCGCTGATGGGCGACCTCACCGCGCTGGAAATGCCCGTGGCGGTGTGCAATGCGCTGGCCGTGCATCCGGCGGGCGTCATCAATGGCATCGATCAGGAATTCACCGGACGCATCGAGCGCGTGGATGCGGAATCCCTGCGCGTGCTGCTGAAGGCAGACATCATCCCCATTTTGCCCCCTTTGGGCTACGATAGCCGTGGGACAACCCTGCGTCTGAACTCTGATGCCGTGGCCACCGAGGTGGCACTGGCACTTGGGGCGGCGAAGATCATTTTCATCTCGGAAGCGGGGGTCACGAACCCCGACGGCAGCCGCCTCGCGCAGCTTTCCATCGCCGATGCGCGGGAGCTTTTCCGCAATAAGGATCCGCGTCACGATGTAAACCTGCTCTCCAAGCTCCGCCATGCGGCAATCGCCTGTCAGGAAGGCGTGCAGCGCGTCCACATCGTGGATGGCACGCAGGACGAGGCGCTTCTGGCCGAACTCTTCAGCAATGAAGGCGTGGGCACGATGATCCACGCCGATGACTACCAGCAGATCCGCAAGGCGCACTCCTCCGACATTCCTGCCCTGCTCTCCATGATGCAGCAGTCGATGGATGACGCCGCGCTGGTGCCGAGGACGCGGGAGCAGATTCAGGGACGCATCAAAGACTTCTTCGTGCTCGAGACTGACGGGAATCCCATCGGCTGCGTCGCCGTGCATTCCTATGATGAAGAAAGCCACAAGGTGGCCGAACTGGCCTGCCTCTTTGTGCGGCGCAGTCACAAGAACCGTGGACACGGGCAGCGGCTCGTCGCCTATGCCGAGGACGTAGCGAAGCAGCGTGGCTGCAACGAACTCGTCGCGCTGAGCACCCAGGCCTTCCGCTTCTTCGAAGAGAAGATGGGCTTCCAGGTGACGGAGCCATCCGCCCTGCCCACAGCCCGCCGTGAAAAGTATGACAAGAGCGGCCGGAACTCGAAGGTTCTGATCAAGCCTCTCAAGTAACTGCGTTTGCCTCTGCCATGAAACCTGCGCTGACTTTCCTGCTCGCCTTTGTCCTCTTACCACTGGGCCATACAGCACCGACGACCCCTGAGATCATCTCCCCGCAGGTGAAAGCCAGCGTGAGCAAGGCTGTGGCCTGGCTTTTGAAGCAGCAACAGACCGCCGGACACTTCAGCGAGCAAAAATCCAACCAGCAGCCACGCCCCGGAGATATTCCCAGCCATGCCGCAGCGATGACCTCCCTGGCACTGATGGGACTAGCCTCTGTTGGTCACCTGCCAGGAGCATCGACGCCAGAGAGTATCGCCGCGCAAAAGGCGCTGAAGTTCATCGTCGATCATGTGGAGCCGGATGAAAACGGCTACCTGGGCCGCAGCGACCGTAGCCGGATGTACGGTCACGGCATCATGACACTCATGCTCACGGAGATGCTCGGCATGTCTCCCGATGAAGCCACGGACAAAAAGGTGCGCGAGATGGCGGAGAAGGGCATCAAGCTCATCCTCCGCTCCCAGCAGACGCCGAAGAGCGAAGCAAATCGAGGTGGCTGGCGCTATGAGCCGAGCAGCAGCGACAGCGACATCAGCGTCAGTGTCTGGCAACTCATGTCCCTGCGTGCAGCAAAGAACAGCGGCATCGAAGTGCCAAAGGAGGCGATCGACAACGCCATCGCCTACATCAAACGCAGCTACCGCGCCGAGCGTGACAGCAACGGCCAACTCAAGCAGATGGAAGCCGCCTTCAGCTACGAACCCTACGGAGGCCGTCAGACCTTCTCCACAACATCGGCTGGCCTGCTTTCCCTCCAAGTCGCGGGACAATACGACGTGCCCGAAGTACTCGGTTCCTCAAACTGGCTGCTGAAGTTTCCGCCGGAGGTGAATGAGCCCTGGTTCTTCTACGGCTGCTATTATTACGCGCAGGGCATGTATCAGCGGGGTGGAGATCACGCAGCGACGGCGCGCCAGAAGACGGAGCAAATGCTCGTCGGAGCGCAGAGTGCCGAAGGTGCTTGGTATCCGAGAAATGGGACCGAGAAAAGTGCAGGGCCGGTGTATGCCACCTCGCTCGCGCTGCTGAGTTTGAGCGTCTATCACCACTTCCTGCCCATCTACCAAAAGTAAGGCCGCCATTGGAGTGGCGGCCTTGCTTGAAGAAATCTCAATCGAGCGGATCGATCACCA
>JBIKIA010000007.1:0-29227 GCA_044361885.1 Prosthecobacter sp.
TAACAAGTGGCTTGGTATCACCATGATCGCCATTCGAATACACCGGATGATGTGCCACCACCATCGTGAAAGGAGCGCGCGGCTTGGCGAGCTCAGCCTTTAGCCAAGTCATCTGCTCTTTCGCTTCAGCAGCCGTCAGTGACGGACGTGCCTTGCCGGTCTTCTTGTCCTTGGCTCCGCTGACAGCAGGCAGGTTGCTGTCGAGGAAGATCACCGTCAGCACTCCGCCGAAGTCTTGTCGATACCACTTCGCGGGCATCTTCCAGCGCACGCCGGGTTTCTTCGAGTAGGCGAGCTGCACGTCCTGGCCGCCAGCGTTGTCATGGTAGTCATGATTGCCGAGCACGGCATACTGCGGACCCGCGAAAGAACTGGTGGGATACATCTCCTCGATGTCCGTCTGCCAGCGCGGCGAATCGACCGTGAGGCCATCCTTCGTCTTGCCGTAGAAGTTGTCGCCCAGCAGCAGCATGGCTTCGGACTTCAGGCTGTTTTTGGAAACGAAGTCCTGCATGGCTTTCGACACTGCCTTCTGATCCGCAGCGCCTGTGCCGAAGTCGCCGATGGCCAGGAAGTGCAGCCCATCTTTGGTGATCTCCGCCTGCGCGCGGCGGGTTTGCAGATTCAGCGCCATGACAGCGCTGGAGCAAAAGAGAGTCTTGAGAGCGCGGCGGCGGGACAGGTTTTTCATGGGGCGCTGGGGAACGTGCATCAAATCGTGATCTTGCGATTGCGTGCGGTGACGGGCCAGACCTCCGTGGCACGACCATCTTCGATAACCACCGCCTCGCCATGCATCGATACCGTGGGGCAGACATGACGCGGGATGCCGTGCAGTGTCTGGCCGATGAGGAACTCGTGAGCGCGTTCGGTCTCCAGCACGAGATGCTCCTCGCTCTGCATGATCGGCGTGGCATCAGGAAGCTCCTCGAAGCGCACTCGCGGGTGTGGATTCTCTGGCGCCACGGACTTGTGCCCGAGATCGAGCGTGAGACGGTTCGTGCCAGGCTTGCTGATCACACGAGCCAGCAGCACCGCAGCGGGCAGGAAAGGCAGATCGGGGTGTTTGTCTCCATACCCGAAGTCCCACAGCACCGTGGTGCCAGGGCTGCAAATGCGGTCTTTGTGCTGGGCATGGATGCCGAAGGTCGGTGAACCGCCGGTTAGGAATTCCTTGATGATCACGCCTTCGCCTTCGAGCTGCTTTTTAAAGGCGAGAATGGGTGCGAATGCGGCTTCGCATTTCTCCTGCCGCACGGACAGCTCAGCATCGTGGATGTGACCATCATAAGCATGCAGGCCACGGAACAAGAGACGTGGTGTATCTTTGATCGCATGCACGAGGAGTCCTGCGGCGACTCCAGGCAAGATGCCTGTGCGCGCCATGCCGCAGTCGAGCTCCAGGAACACCCCGAGATTCACCCGATGCTGCTGCGCGGCAGATGCCAGCGTGCGGATCGTCTCCTCATCATCGGCGATGCCTGCGAACTGTGTCTGCGGATACGTCAGCGCCAGCTCCGCCAAACGATGTCCGTTTGGCCCCACGCATGGCATCGCCAGCACTACGTCTGCTGCACCAGCCATCGCGCACATCTCCACTTCGGAGATGGTGGAGCATTTGAACTTCGTGATGCCCAGCTCGATCTGCCGCTTCATCACAGGCAGGAGCTTGTGCGTCTTCACATGCGGACGCAGCCGTGCAGGATCACCCGCGATCTCGATCATCAGCTTCAAATTATGCTCGATGCGCTCGCGGTAGAGCAGCAGCGCCGGTGAGGCGATCTCAGCTTCGTTGTCGATGTGAAACCAGGCGGGGGCGATGTCGTGGGGAGTCATGGGAAAGGAAGCCGATCTTGAGGGCCGGGTTACGCGGCATCAAGAATCGAATGCAATCTGCCCGCTGTTTCATTCCAAGCGGCATCCGTCAGCGCCGGCGTTGCATTTGCCAGAACGGTGAGGCCTTCTTCTGGCAAATTCACCCAGGAGCGACAGCCTCCGTAGCTCTTCGAGTATGGGAAAGACCAGCGCTGCGGGAGCTTCCACGCTCGCACGAGGGCGATGTGCAGGCAGCTTTCGTCATCATAGACGAAGCGCTCCTTCACCACGTCTTCATTCCAGATGTGCAATGGGGCCAGAGCTTCCATCTTCGTCCAGTCGGTGACTTTCCAGACATGCTCCAGCGTGGCGAAGCCGTCGATGTCCACGCTGGTGCGTTCCTCTTCCGGCGGGAAAGCACGCTGCGCATTCTCCGGCACCCAGCGGAGCTTTTCGCCCTGGGTATGAAACCAGGTGGGAAAAAGGAAGAAGGCCTCGTGCTTCCACTCGAATCCGCCTCGCCCCTCATGGATGCCACCTTTGCGCAGCACCATGGTCTGCACGCCCTGAACGAGCGAATCACAGACGAAGGACCATTCTTTAAAACCGACAGCGCTGGAGGGAGGGACGAGGGACATAGTCCTGTGGCGATACGCACGCCAAGCAGCCACGCAAGGTGTGAGCACGCGCAGATCTTGTGCTAGCCCAATCCTTCCACACTCCAACCATCGCGATACTTCCGCATGAGCTGGGCATTCAACTCCGGCTTGTTCGTCACTTTGCCAGCGGCAGCGTCCCATTCGATCCAGTCGCCCGGGTTGCGCTCCGAGAGCACTCCGAGCAGCACGGCTTCCGTCACCGGGCAGCCGTAGGTCGGCAGGTCGGTACTAGCTTTCTCGCCCTTCATGCAGGCATCGACCCAGTCGGTGTAGTGATTGGCGATGCGCGTCTTCGGGTAGGTGTGGCCGGTGAATTTTTCCTCGGGGACGAGCCAGGGGCGCTGGCTGTGCGGTTTGAAGATGCCGCCGTTCTCGCCGATGAAGAAAATGCCGCTCGGCGCATCTTTGGTGAGCACGCTGGGCTTGATGACTCGGCTGTCATACGGATAACCGCCGTCGCTCCAAGTCATCTTGATCTTGTCTCCCGCCGTGAGTGGTGTGCCGGGAAATTCGAGTTCGAGGTGGCGCTTCTGCGCATACAGGTCGCCCTTGCTGCCTTCATCGAGACAGCGCACGCGTGTCGGCGCGGCGAGACCGAGGCAGGCAAAGACGACATCGAAGTAGTGGCAACCCATGTCGCCCATCATGCCGACACCAAAATCGACCCACGAGCGCCACATCGACGGATGATACGCGCCTTCAAGGAACGGCACCTCATTCGCCACGCCGAGCCACAGGTTCCAGTCGATGTGCTCCGGCATCGGATCGGCCTGTGCTTTGCGCTGCGTGACTTTCGGCCACCAAGTCGCCTTTTTGTTCTCCCAGCAGATAACTTCCTTCACCTTGCCGATGGCCCCGCTCTTGATGAGATCAACCGCAAGCGAGGTTTCGATGCTCGAATGCCCCTGCGTGCCCATCTGCGTCGTCACGCCCGCCTTCGCCGCCTCGGCGCTAAGAATGCGTGCCTCGTGGATGTGATGCGTGAGCGGCTTCTGCAAATAGACATGCTTCTTCGCCCGCAACGCGCTCACCGCCATCGCTGCATGCATGTGATCCGGCGTGCCGATGGTGATCGCGTCGATGCTGTCGCCTAGTTTGGTCAAAAGCTCGCGGTAATCACGAAACACCGCCGCCTCACCCAGCCGTTCTTTCGCCGCCGGATCCTGATGCTCCTTCCTTCGCGATGACATGCCCTTCGTGGCCAGCTCCAGCGTTTTCGAGTCCACATCACACATGCCCACGATTCGCACTTTCGGATGCTGCAACACACTCATCATCGTGTTTCCGCCCATTCCACCGACACCAATCGACGCCACCTGAAACATCGAGTTCGGCGACCTAGCGCTCAGGATGGCAGGAGCGGAGAGGTAAGTGGCAGTTTGTTTGAGAAAACGACGGCGATTCATGGTGGCATCAAAAACGAGTCAACGGACCACGCTCTCTCGCGAATCACACGTTACAGCGGCAGACACTGGCCACTTCATTTCTTCTGGTCCCACTCGTTCTTCTTCACGATCTCAGCGATCTGCTGTTTCGCGGCGAAGTCGTCGGGGAGGAGTTTGAATTTGGTGAGGTAGTTCAGGGCTTTTTGGAACTGGAGGGTCTCGCCCTTCTTGGATTCGATCTTATCGGCGGGGGTGTCTTTGAGTGCCTGGATGAAGTCGGCGGTCATCTTGATAGCGGTTTCACGCGCGGCGCTGTCGTCGGCGTAGCAGAGGGATTCGAGGAGGCGGTACATCTTGGCGTTGCCTTCGACTTTGGCGGCGTCTTCGCGGATGCCTTTGGCGATCTCGGCACGCTTGGCAGCGGTGGCGGCTTCGCCCATGCGGCTGGTGTCACCGCCTTCGATGGCGCGCTTCGGCAGGGAGCGATACCAGATGTTCCGGTAGCGGACGGGGTTGCCGTGGTCCTGGAGTTTGAGCGGTCCTTTTTCAGGGAAAGGGCGCGGGCTGGAGCGGCGCATGTGTCCGCCGCCGCCTTCGAGTCGCGTGTGGTCCTGGGTGCAAACACCATTGACGAAGACGGTGATGTAGCCAGGGTCGATCTCCTGTCCGTCTTTGAAAAGGGGACGGCGGAAGATGATGTCGTAGCTCTGCCACTCGCCGGGGGCATTCAGCGCATTCGCCATAGGCGGATTGATACCGTAGATGGAGGACGCGAAACCGTCCGGGTAGGTGGGATTGTTGTGATTATCCAGCACCTGCACCTCGACCTGGCCCATGAGGAAGACGCCACTATTGCCACGGCCCTGGCTGTTACCCTCGACCTTGCTGGGCGCGCTCCATTCGATGTGGAGCTGGCAGTCGGCGAATTCCTCTTTGCTGCGGATGTAACCGCTGCCGGGCACGCACTGGAGCACACCGTCTTTGACTTCCCATTTGGTCGGCTCGCCCGTGAGTTTATCAGACTGCCATTTCTCGATCTCCTCCGCTTTGCCGCTGAAGAGGACAATGGCATCCGAAGGTGCGGCACCATTTTTCCCAGGCTCCACTCGCGGTGGCTGTGGGCGGTTCATGTCATGGATGGCCCAGGGATGCGTGGCATCTGGGGCATCACCATAAAAGCCGCCTTCGGCATTGACGGCGGTCGTGAAAGTGGAGAGGGCGGCGAGGACGTGGATCGTGGAGCGCTTCATGGCGCGACATTGATAATGACTCGTCACGCCGCCGCCAAGACAATTCAGCCTGCGGGCAAAAGCCGGGCCGCAGCGGCGCGGGCGATGCTGAGGAGCTTTTCCTTCTCCTCGGGGCTGAACTCATAGGGCTCCATCTTGCCGATGCCGAGTGTGCCGCAGAGGCGGGAGCCATCCATCATCGGTACAGCAAGACTGCCCTGAACATTGGTCTGACGTGCGCCGGGCTTGGCCACGCCGCTGGTATCGGTTTGCAGATTGCACAACTCCACGGGCGCTTCCCGCTCCGCAGCCGCTCCGGCGATGCCTTTGCCGATGGGGATGGATTGGATGACGGGGATGAGCTGAGGCGGGATGGCCTTTGCTGCCACGAGTTTCAGATGCTTGTCCGCCGGATCGAGCCGGTGAATCGTGCCGGTGGTGCAGGCAAAGTCCCCGATCACCTCGTTCAGGAATTGGCTCCAATCGGATTCAGTGGGGTGCAGGTTCAGTTCGGTGATCATAACGGGTAAACAAACGAGTTGGAGACGCGGGAAGTCACCGCTATTCTGGCGGAGACTTTGTCTTTAACTATGAAAATGCGCGCTGCTTTTCTTGGCCTTTCATGGCTTCTGTTTGTCGCCATCACCACCGCGAGCCCGAATGGGCAGCGGGTGATTGGACGCACTATCTACCACAAGGACAAGTCACGGACCGAGTCGGTGAACAATCCCGAGACACGCGAGATGATGGAGATGACCTACACGGCGGACAATGTCCTCTCGATTAAAAAAGTCTTCCTAATGAATGAGAAGGGTGAGCCGACCCAGGGCAATGTCTATGATGGCCGCGGCAATCTCGTGGCACGCGTGCAGTGCAATTACGATGAGCTTGGCCGCCGGAAAGAGGATCGTCTCATGAACCTGAACGGGGAAACCTTTCAACAGGTCATCCACGAATACGGAGCCGACGGCAAGGCACTCACTCCGAAAGTGATCAATCTGAACACAGCTGCCGCGCCGAGCTTCCGACCTGCGGCGATCGACTTCACGAAGCAGGCCGCCCCGACAGGAGCACCAGTCCCTGCGACAAACCCAGACTCACGCTTTGCGCCCGCACCCATTCCCAATGCACCTGTGCAAAGCAGCGGTGGACTGGAGACAGCCCCCGCCAAGTTGCCGACGGAGGAGAAGCCGAAGTCGAACTTCTTCAAAAAGCTCTTCCAGAAGAAGGAGAAGTAGAGGACGGCATTAGCGGGCCTTCATCATTTCCTGCACTTCATGGGCCACGCGCAATGCCGCGTCGGGCACGCTGATGGGCAGCAGGTTTTCCCGCATCTGACGCACAAGTTTGCCGTTGTTTGCCAGCGCGGCTGCCGCTTGCACGCCTGTTTCTGCGGCGGTGTGGGAGCGCAGGGCGCAGTGACGTGACAGCAGGTAATCCGCATTTCCTTCCTCCTGCCCTGGGACGACGTAGTCGATCACAGCCGGCGTGCGAGAGGCCATAACTTCGTGCAGGATGGCCCCTCCCGCCTTGCAGATCACGACATCATGCGTGCGCAGCAGCTCAGGGATGCGCGAGGTCCAGCCGATGATGTTCAAGGCTCCTTCGGGGATCGAATCAATGTAGCGCCGCAGGACATGATAGAGTCGGGAGCGATGCTTCCCCACAGGTATCGTCAGCTTCGCGCCCTGCTCGATTAGCGGACGCAGCGCTTCCAGCGTGGCGGCGACGTGTCTTGCCGGCGTGGAGGGGAGATAAAGAATGCGCTGCCCGCTGTGACACAGCAGCTCTTCGGGCAGGGTTTCCGTGAATTGCAGACTCACGGGAAAGCCGGTGATGCGAGTTTTCGCCGGAGGAACTCCCATCTTCAGGATGACATCATCCGTCTCCACATCCGACACACAGTAGAGATCACTCGGCGCCATGAGCCAGATAGGATGGACGCTCGTCGAGTCCGTAATCACCGTCACCAAAGGCGGCACTTCCATCTTTTGCCGCAGGCTCGCTAGCAGACCCGCATAAAGAGGATAGGTGCTCACGATGACGCAGGGTTTCAATTCTTCGATCTGCTTGCTCAATCCCGACAGCAGCGGGTGCATCCAGGCATTCTGCTTCGGGTCCAGGTCAGACTTCGCCAGCATCCGGTAGAGCGCACTCCATGCCCAGGGAAGATGCGTGATGGCCACTTGATACAAGCTTTTCAAAACACCCGCCGTGCGGGGCTGCACCTCGGACACGAGATCAGACACAAGCACCTGCTCTCCAGGCAGGGATTGGCGCAGCGCTTCAGCGACAGAAGCTGCTGCAGTGTTATGTCCATCTCCAAAGCCGGCGGTTAAAACAAGAATCACAATCGTCATCGCTGCCTGAAAACTCCCGCGAACTCAAACAAAATATGAGCTTGCCGAGAAACGACAGGGTTCACAAGGTCTTGTCGATCAACAGCGCAGCAGCGCGGCGGGGATTGGCATGGAAACCGTTCATACCGGAGCGGATGCGCTTGGCGCGGTCCACGCAGGCTTCGGCTTTTTGGAAGTCTCCGGTGGCTTTATAGACGGCTCCCAGATTGATGTAGGTCTGGGAGAGGTCGGCGGGGTCCATCTGATCCTGGGCCAGATTTTGGCGGATACCGAGCGCGCGCTCATGCATCTGCTGGGCGCGCTCCACATCCATGTTGGTGTAGTAGAGCACGCCGAGATTGTTCAGCACGCTTGCGACACGCGGGCTTTCCCCACCATCTGCTGCGCGGAAGGTATCGAGCGCCTCTTGATAATACTGCTCGGCCTTTTTGTAGTCGCGCAGCCCTTTGAAGATCATGGCGAGGTTGTTCTTGATGGTAGCCACCTTGTCATTGTCCTGCAAACCGGCGTCGTCGGCGATCTTGAGCGCCTTTTCATAATACTCAGCGGACTTGTCCATCCGACCCCAGCGATCATAGAGATGGGCGAGCAGGGAATGAATACCGCAGAGCAGATCGGGGTCGGGCTTTTTCAATTCCTGAGCTCGGAAGAGCGCCTCACGATAGAGGGACTCGGCTTTGCGGAAGTCACCTTCTTTCTGCCGGAGATCGGCGAGGACGCTGATCTGCTCGACGAGCTGCCCAAGGCGGGTGGGATCCCGATACGCAAGTCGGCGGACCTCCTCGACACTGCGGGAGGCCGACAACAGTTGGCGCTCAAGGTTGGGATCCACGGAAAAAAGTAACTAACTGGCGTCGCGGTAAGACCTCGCGAGGTTGGCGATTGAGTCACGTGCGCTGGCCATCATGTCACGCGAGACACCGGCGGCTTCATACCAGTGGGTGTAGGCGTGGTTATCAAACATGATGTCAAACTGGGTGACCAGACGCTCGAAGACGGCAGCAATGCCGGTGTGGTTCACCAGTGCGAGACCGCTGGAGGCGAAACCTTCAGGCGCAGTCTCAGCCACACCGATCTTCAGACCGCCGGCGGATGGCATGTAGCTGGCGAAGTTCAGTCCTTTGCGGATGGTGGCCATGTTTTCATCGACCTCCTTCTGCTTCACATCACCTCGGAAGAGGGCGCTGGCGGCGAGATAGACGCCCTGCTGCCAGTCGATGGCGGCGGTGAAGTTGTCCTGGGAGAATGTCTCGCGGGCGAGGTCTGGGAAGTTGCTGCGGACCTGACCTTCCTGGCCTGGAGCACGCATCGGGGCGAAACTGGCGGTGAAGAAGTGGTTGCCAGGGAAAGGGACGAGATTTGTGACGAACTCGCTAAGGTCGGTGTTCAGCTTTCCGGGGAAACGCAGGGACGCCGTCACCGAGCTCATAATGAGCGCGACGATGTGGTTCAGGTCCATGTAGTTTGGCGAGCGGTGCAGCTTGGCCTTGGCGATGCGGAAGAGAGCTTCGTTGTCGAGAATGACGGCACCATCCGCGTGGTCAAGGATACGCTGGAGGGTCAAGATCGCGTTATAGGGCTCGACAGCGGAATCCGAGATGACCGGCGAAGGGGCGACTGAGAAGGTGAAGATGCGCTTCTTTGGATAGGCCTGACGCAGACGCTCAAGAATGAGCGAGCCGAGGCCGGAGCCGGAACCGCCGCCAATTGAATGAGTGAGCAGGAAGCCCTGAAGCCCTTTGGTTTTTTCGACTGCATTGTCGATGACGTTCATCACCTGATCGATGACGCGCTCACCTTCAACGTTGTAGCCGCGCGCCCAGTTGTTCGCGGCACCGGGGATTTTGCGGACGATGCTGCTTTCATCGAAGAGCTGGGACATGTCTCCGCTCTCGATGCGTGCAATGACGCCGGGCTCGAGGTCCACAAGCACCGCGCGGGGGATGTATTTGCCGTCACGGATCTTATGGAAGAAGACCTCCATATTGGCATTGCTCGCGGCAGACGAACCGTCTTTGGGCGTGCCTTGATCGGTGAGGCCGTGCTCACGCAAAATCAGACGCCAGAAGCGATCCGCGATTTGGTTGCCACACTGGCCGACATGAATGCTCAGAATCTCTCTCACTGGTTCTCCTCCGGGATGTTGCTTGAAGTTAGGTTTTAAAAAAGTCTGGATGGATCAGCGGCGGTCCACAAGGTCGCGAAGGCTGACAGACGATGTTCTGCGTGGATCCTCCCCAACAGCAGAGCTGCGGGTGGTCATGGTTCCTTCGTCCTGAGTCTTGGCTTTGGCACCGCTCTCTTCGGCCACCTGGTAGCTCTGGATGAGTTCCTGGGCGGAGGCCCGAAGGGCGATGATCTGCTCCTCGTTCATACCTTCGTTCAGGTACCAGTTGGCGAAGGCCTTGCGCTGCCAGAGCTTGTCGAAGTTGTGGCAGATCCGGTCCAGGACGCGGGCGATTTCGGTGTTGTTGGCCAGGAGCACCATGCTCTTGCGGTGCGAGATGCCCGGTTGTTCGACATAGCCGATTTTGAAAGCGGTGGGGATCCAGTAGGTGAGCGGGAGCTTCTCGCGCATCGCCGCCAGGGAGGCATCGGCCAGGGGCTTGTCCTCCATGATGCCACGATAAAGCACGGCGGTGGAGAGAAAGCGGCCTTCCATCGGCGAGCAGGCGGCAAAGACGGAGCCATTGTCGAAGAGGGACTTGATCATGTCCTCAATGCTCATTTCCTCAAACTTGCTGCGATCCGGTGGCGTAAGTGGCGCGAAAGCGCACATCAAAAAGTGCAGAGAAGGCTGTGGGACGAGGTTGGTGAGCAGCTCTCGCAGGCTGATTTCCACCGTGAGGAAGCCGCTGAATCGCATGGAGGCAGTGATGCCGGCAAGCGCTTCGGTGATGAGCAGATTCAGATCATCCACGGTCGGGCTCTCAATGTTCCACTTCCGGTGAGCCAGCTCGAACAGTGCTTCATTGTCGAAAATCAGGCAGGCATCGGCTGTGCGGCGCAGGCTGTTGAGCGAAAAAACCGTGTTGTAAGGCTCGGTAACCACGCTGGAAACTTGGGGAGAGGGCAACACTGCGCAGCTCAGCACGGGCGCTTCAGGATACTTCTCCTTGATGGACTCGATGAGGAGTGCGCCGAAGCCAGAGCCCGTACCGCCGCCCGTAGCGTGAATGACGATGATACCACCCACGTTGTCACATTTGTCGATCTCATAGTTCACGCGGCTCATCACTTCGGGCAGCACTTCGCGCCCAGCGCCGGAGTAGCCGACAGCGAAGTTGCCACCAGCACCTTCCGTCCGGCTAATCAGGTTCGCTGGATTGAAAAGCGAGCCCGTCGTGGCTTTGATGTTATCGATTACGCTTGGCTCCAGATCGACCATGACTGCACGCGGCACGAAGCTGGAACCAGACTCACCGAGTTGGGAGAAAAATGAACTCCAATTGCCCCTTGGGGGTGTTCCCTGAGCAGTGACGGAACCACTCATGGGATCAATGCCGTGCTCTTGGCAGATAGTTTTCCAAAACGAAGCGGCGATTTGGTTGCCTGCTTGGCCGATGGAAATGACGATTGTGTTATTGACCTTCATCCTGGATTTTCAGTTGTCAGTGTGTTTTATAGCAATTAAGAAAAATCGCAAGAATTGTTCCCAATTTAGAAAAAGTAGTTCAAAACGAGTGATCAGAACTGCGAAAACGGTGCTTTCGCTCCCCTTTCAAGACTGATTACCCGTAGATTTTGTGGCTGTTTAAATGTAGCCGCTTCGCAGGGAATGTTTCAATCAAAATTCCTCGTGGAGAGCGACTTCGATAATGTGCCGCTTATAAGCACAGTTTAGAATTGTAGCTGGCAAAGGCGAATCTTCGTACATCTTCGACCCCTTCCTCGTCCCATTCAGGCTGCCTTCTCCATCACGACCATGAATCGCTATCTCACCATCTTGATGATTGCCTGTTTCTCGCTCGCCACTAGCGCCGCCGAGCCAGTTTCCGAGACTGATCTCCTCGCCTCTGGGCTGGAGAGAAAAGTCGCCACAATCGCCAGCCACGCCCTGGGTACAACAACTTCAGGCGCGATTATCCCCGGCGTGAGCTTGGCTGAGGGCATCTCTGAAGTGACCGGCGTGGCCATAAGTCCACTGCTCGGCATCAGTGCCGTGGGGGCATGGAAATATTGGCACACGGAAGCTAAGGCTCGCGCTCATCTGCCATGGTACTGCCAGCCTTGGGCCTGGGGCACAGGGCTTGGCCTTATCGCGCTGTGTTTTTGTAAAGACCTCTTCGGCGCAGCCGTCCCCGGTATTTTAAAGAAGCCTCTCGACTGGGTGGAACTTTTTGAAAATAAAGCCAGCGCGCTGGTCGCAAGCGCAGCTTTCGTTCCTCTGGTAGCTCTAGCCATGAGCGAGTATCAGCGTATCCAACCCGAGATGGCCGCGAACGCTCTCGCAGGTTCAGGCCTCGCGATGACCCCGCTCGCGGCGATGCTGGATGCCTCTCTGCAATCGCCTTGGATCACTGTTCCGCTCTCCCTTGCGCTCTTTGCCGTCGTATGGCTCACCTCACATGCCATCCACGTGCTCATCGCGCTTTCACCCTTCGGGATCGTCGATACTGGACTGAAGCTCGCCAAACTCGGTGTCCTCGCCCTGCTCACGGCCTGCGCGGCGATGATCCACACCGTCAGTCCCGTGCCAGCGCTCGTGCTCTGCGGTATCATCGCCATCATCAGCGCTTTGCTTGCCCGCTGGTCCTTCCGCCTGCTCGTTTTCGGCAGCGTCATGGTGAGCGATTTGCTGTTTGGAAAGAAGTCCACCACGGATGAAATCCGCGCTGCAGGGACAGGTGCCTTCCTCGCCCGCTCGCATCAGGGCATTCCCTCGCGCAGCTATGGTCGCATCGAGACCGATGCGAGTGGTAATGCCGTCTTCGTCCGCCGCCCGTGGCTCGTGCTTCCGGCAAGGCGCGTATCGCTCCCTGCCGACGGACTTGTTTTGTGCAAAGGCCTCCTCCATCCCAGCCTCGGGCACCGCAGCGCGCCCAATGCGAAGCCGGTCCGTCTTTGCTACCTACTGCCACGCTATCGTGGCGTGGAGGACAGCCTCGCCGCGCGCCTGCGCTGCACGGAGACGCTGGATAGCGCGCTCGTTCGTGGCTTCAAAGCCATGCGCCAGTGGTTCACGGATGTCACGGCTTTCGCCGCTGAGACATCGCAGCGCTGAGGACTGAACTCAAAAGAAGCCGATGCCGAGCGCCGTATGTGACAGCTCTCATGGCAGCTAGCTCTCGGCTTCTCATCATCGTACTCTCACTGGCCTCGCTGGTGATCGTGCCTTGTCATGCATCGGAGGAAAGCGTGCCCGCAGGTCCGCACTGGGCCTTCATGGCTCCAAAAAAAGCGACCGGCGCGCAGTCGATCGATCGTCTGCTCGGCAAAGCGCATCGCGAGCATGGACTCGTGCCACAAGCACCCATTGAGTCCACGCTTTGGCTGCGTCGTGTGCATCTCGACCTCACCGGCCTGCCGCCGACCTTGGAAGAACAGACCGCCTTCGCCGCGCAGGACTCGCCCGCCACACGCCAGCGCATCGTCGATCAACTGCTCGCATCGCCCCATCATGGTGAGCGCTGGGGCCGCCACTTCATGGACATCTGGCGCTACAGCGACTGGTATGGTCTCGGCGCGCAGCTCCGCTACAGCCAGAAACATATCTGGCACTGGCGCGACTGGATCATCGAATCCCTGAACACCGACAAGGGCTACGACCTCATGGTGCAGCAGATGCTCGCTGGCGATGAACTCGCGCCCGAAGACCCCGAAGTGCTCCGCGCCACCGGCTTCCTCGCGCGGAACTACTACCTCTTCAACCGCACCACTTGGCTCGACGACGTCATCGAGCACACGAGCAAATCGTTCCTCGGCCTGACCATGAATTGCGTGAAATGCCACGCCCACAAATACGATCCCATCACGCACAACGAGTATTACGCTCTGCGCGCCATCTTTGAGCCCTACCACGTCCGGCTCGATGCCCAGCCCGGCCAGCCCGATCTCGAAAAAGACGGCCTGCCTCGTGCCTACGATCTGCATCTCGCCAAGCCCACCTACCTCCACATCAAAGGCGAGGAAAAGACCCCCGACACCTCCCGCGTCATCGCCCCCGGCATCCCCGCCGTGCTCGCCTTCAAGCCGCTGGAAATTGTGCCCGTCAAACTCAGCCCCAGCGCTGCTCAATCCACTCGTGCGAAAGCCAAAGTCCCTGTTGGCGATGCCAAGAAAAAAGAGACTCGCGAAGTCACTTCGCTCAAAGCGCTCGAAGGTCCCGATGAGAAGGATAAGACACGCTTCCTGCCTTTCCCCGAGACAAGCACAGGCCGCCGCACAGCTCTCGCCCGCTGGATCACGGACAAACAAAACCCGCTTACCGCCAGAGTCGTCGTCAATCACTTTTGGTTAAGGCATTTCGGCCAACCGCTCGTCGCCAATGTCTTCGACTTCGGCAGGCAGGCCAAACGTCCGCCGCTGCAGGACGTGCTCGACTTCCTCGCCATCGAACTCATGGAAAACGACTGGAGCCTCAAACACATCCACCGCCTCATCACGCTGAGCGATGCGTATGCCATGACCAGCAGCAACGCCAACGCCGCCAGCGTGAACCGCGAGCGCGATCCCGAGAACCACTACCTCTGGCGCATGAATCCCGTCCGGCTCGATGCCCAGATCCTGCGCGACAGCCTCCTGCACCTCTCCGCCCGGCTCGATCCTCGCCTCGGCGGCCCGACTCTAGACCCAAAATCTGGCGACAAGCTCCTGCGCCGCAGCCTTTACTTCAATCAAACCCGCGATGAGTCGAACATCTTCCTGGAGATGTTCGACAACGCCAACGTCCTCGACTGCTACCGCCGCGCCGAGAGCATCGTCCCGCAGCAGGCGCTCGCGCTCATGAACGCTCAAACCTCGCTCAGCTCCGCAGAGGTCATCGCCCGCCGCCTAGATCAGCCCACAGATGAAGCCTTCATCCGCACGGCTTTCCAGTCACTGCTTGCCACGGCCCCGGGCGTAGAAGAATTGGAGACATGTCTCGAAGCGCTGAAGGAACTCGGCCCTCCTGAAAAAGCCCGGCCTGCCTTCATACACACGCTTCTGAATCACCACGACTTCATCACGGTGAGGTAAAGTGCCAAGTGCCTGGCTCAAAATGCCAAGTGCCATAGGCAAAAGTGCCACAACTGTCACTTTTCAGCCGATTCCGCGCGCACTCAAGACTGGTGATAACGTTGTAATGCGCTGATAACCAATGTATTGCAAATCGTCAAGCCGCGCTGGCACGCCTCGTGCCAAAGAAGAACCACCAAAATCATCAACTTCAACACTTTCCCCAACCACACACATCATGAGCAAAATCCTCGGCATTGACCTCGGCACCACGAACTCCTGCATGGCCGTCCTCGAAGGCGGCAAGGCCACGGTGCTTGAAAACTCAGAAGGCGCGCGCACCACGCCTTCCATCGTCGCCTTCACGAAGAGCGGCGAGCGCGTCGTCGGTCAGGCAGCGAAGCGCCAGGCGGTGACGAATCCCCGCAACACGGTCTTCTCCGTGAAGCGCCTCATGGGCCGCAAGTTCACCGAACTCACCGACGCCGACAAACGCATGCCCTACAAGATCGTCGCCGCAGCCAATGGCGATGCTCACGTGCAGGTCGAAGTCGGCGGCGAAACGAAGACTTACAGCCCGCAGGAAGTCAGCGCGATGATCCTCGCGAAACTGAAGGCCGACGCGGAAGCCAAGCTCGGCGAAACGATCACGGAAGCCGTCATCACGGTCCCTGCTTACTTCAATGACAGCCAGCGCAATGCCACGAAGGCCGCTGGTGAGATCGCCGGGCTCAATGTCCGCCGCATCATCAACGAACCGACCGCCGCAGCCCTCGCTTATGGTCTCGACAGCAAGTCGGACGAAAAAGTCGCCGTGTATGACCTTGGCGGCGGCACCTTCGACATCAGCGTGCTCGAAATCGGCGACGGTGTCTTCGAAGTGCTCGCCACCGATGGCGACACCCACCTCGGCGGCGATGACTGGGACAACACCCTCATCACCTGGATCGTCAACGAATTCAAAACCGACAGCGGCATCGACCTCAGCAGCCAGCCAGACGCCATCCAGCGCATCAAGGAAGAAGCTGAGAAGGCCAAGATCGCCCTCAGCTCCAGCCAGAGCTTTGATTTGAATCTCCCCTTCATCACTGCCGACGCCACCGGGCCGAAGCACATCATGAAGACCCTGAGCCGCGCCAAGATGGAGCAGCTCACGGACAGCCTCTTCGAGCGCACCATCAAGCCTGTGAAGGACTGCCTCGCTGCTGCCAAACTGGACGCTTCCAAGATCGACGAACTCGTGCTCGTCGGCGGCATGACCCGCATGCCAAAAGTGGTCGAGACCGCCCGCAAGCTCGCTGGCAAAGATCCCCATCAGGGTGTGAACCCGGACGAAGTCGTCGCCATCGGCGCGGCCATCCAGGGCGGTGTTTTGAAAGGCGATGTCAAAGACGTGCTCCTGCTCGACGTGACCCCGCTCACGCTCTCCATCGAGACCGCTGGCGGTGTCGCCACGCCGATGATCCCGCGCAACACCACCATCCCAAAGAAGCACAGCCAGATCTTCTCCACCTACGCCGATCAGCAGCCCGGCGTCGAGATCGTCGTCCTCCAGGGCGAGCGCCCCATGTCCCGCGACAACAAAACGCTTGGCACCTTCAAGCTCGACGGCATCCCGCCGATGCCACGCGGCCAGCCGCAGATCGAAGTCACCTTTGACATCGACGCCAACGGCATCCTCCACGTCTCCGCGAAGGAAAAGACCACCGGCAAGGAGCAAAAAATCTCCATCCAGGGCAGCTCCGGCCTCAGCCAGGACGAGATCGAAAAAGCCAAGCGCGATGCAGAACTCCACGCCGAAGAAGACTTGAAGCGCAAAGAGGGCGTCGAAGTGAAGAACAAGGCCGACAGCCTCACCTACGAGATCGAAAAGACCCTCAAAGAATGGGGAGATAAAATCCCCGCTGATCAGGTCGCCCCGATCACCGACAAGCTCGCCACCCTCAAGTCCGCCATCGAAGCCAACGACACCGACAAGATGAAGCGCGAGACCGAAGAGATCGAAAAACTCTTCGCCGCCGCTTATCAGACCGCCGCTGCAGCCGGGGCTGGTGCTCCCGGAGCCGGTGGCATGCCCGACATGGGTGGCATGGGCGGACCCGATGTCGCTGCTTCGGAAACGAAGACCCAGGACAAGGGCAAGGTCGTCGATGCTGATTTTGAAGTCGTGGACAAGGACAAGTAATTCCTTCCCAAGGGCACCTATGCGGCACGTGAACACAGTGAACACATTCCATGGAGCGTCGGCTTATTGGCCGACCTTCCTTGGGATGGTCGCGCTGTGTCTCTTCATCACCGCCTGCGGTAAAAAGGAAGCCCCAAAGACCACAGTCGAGGCCCCAAAACCTGCCGCTGTCTCCGATGCGAAGATCGAGGCAGCTATCGCGGATGCTTTGACGCCGTCCGCTCCTTCCGCCCCGACCCAATCCGAAGTCCAAAGCGGACTCGAAGCGCAGGCGGAGGACATCCTTGCCAAATACCCGAACAAGAACGCGCAGGACATCCTCAACGTCCCAGAAGTTCATGAGGCGCTGAAGGCTGGTCTGACGAAGCTCAGCCAGGACAAAAAACTCCAGGACCAGATCAACAACAGCGTGGCACTGGCCGCGAAAATGAAGGGTCTGTCCGGCGAGCCGGGCACCGTGGGGCTCGATCTCGACCTCAAGGGCTACGACCACAGTCGCAAATCCCGCATGGTTCAGGCCGTCATCTCCGAAGATCCGAGACAGATCGTGCGTTTTATCACCGAGGAAATCGGCGAAGCAGCACCGGAGCTGAGTTTTGGAGGAGCAGACCGAGCTTCCAACGGAGTCGCCCTCAAGGAGACACCACCAGCCTCCAAATAAATTTTCCCCAACCGAGAACTCTGAACTGAGAACCTCACATCCATTTCCGCCCGGCCAGCCGCCACATTCCCTTGTGACAGCAGGCCGGGCAGACAAACCAAACCAGAACCAAAACCTAGATAAGCAATAACCAGACCAATATGGCTACCGCAATCACCCCACTCGGACGTCGCGTCCTCGTGAAGCGCTCCCTCAGCGAAGAAAAAACCGCTGGCGGCATCTTCCTCCCCGACACCGCCAAAGAAAAGCCACAGGAAGCTGAAGTGATCACACTCGGCACCGGCAAGGACGATGAAGGCAAAGATGTCTCCACGCTCTTCACCGTGAAGGTGGGCGACAAAGTCCTCATCTCCAAATACGGCGGCACCGAAGTCAAAGTCGGTGGCGAGGACCTCCTCATCATCAACGAAACCGACATCCTCGGCATCATCGCTTAATCCCAAACTCAACCCCCACACACGCTCACTACTATGGCTAAACAACTCCACTTCGACGAAACCGCACGTCAGGCCCTCCTGCGCGGCGTCACCAAACTGGCTCGCGCCGTGAAGGCCACCCTCGGCCCAGCCGGACGCAACGTCATCCTCGAGAAGAAATTCGGCTCCCCCACGATCACCAAAGACGGTGTCACCGTGGCCAAGGAAATCGAACTCCCATGCCCCTATGAAAACATGGGCGCCCAGCTCATCAAGGAAGTCTCCTCCAAGACCTCCGACATCGCTGGCGACGGCACCACGACCGCCACGGTCCTGGCTGAAGCCATCTACGCTGAAGGTCTCCGCAACGTGACCGCCGGTGCCAACCCGATCTCCCTCCAGCGCGGTATCATGAAGGCCACCGAGGCCATCGTCGCCAAGCTCAAGGAAATCAGCACCCCCGTGAAAGACAGCAAGGAAGTGGCCCAGGTCGCGACCGTTTCTGCCAACTGGGACGCTGACATCGGCAACATCATCGCCGAAGCCATGGACAAAGTGGGCAAGGAAGGCACCATCACCGTCGAAGAAGCCAAATCCATCGAAACGACTCTCGAAGTCGTCGAAGGCATGCAGTTCGACAAAGGCTACCTCTCCCCATACTTCGTCACCAATCCTGAGACGATGGAGTGCAACCTCGAAGGTGCCTACATCCTCATCAACGAGAAGAAGGTCAGCAATCTGAAAGACATGCTCCCTCTGCTTGAGAAGGTCGCCCGCTCCGGCAAGCCCCTCCTCATCATCGCGGAAGACGTCGAAGGTGAAGCCCTCGCGACTCTCGTCGTGAACAAGCTCCGCGGCACCCTCAACATCGTCGCTGTGAAGGCCCCTGGCTTCGGAGATCGCCGCAAGGCCATGCTCGAAGACATCGCCATCCTCACCGGCGGCCGCTGCATCACCGAAGACCTCGGCATCAAGCTCGAAAACATCGAGCTGGCTGACCTCGGCCAGGCCAAGCGCATCACCATCGGCAAGGAAAACACCGTCATCGTCGAGGGCGCAGGCTCCTCCGACGCCATCGCCGGACGCGTTTCCCAGCTGAAGAACCAGATCGCTGAAACCACCTCCGACTACGACCGTGAGAAGCTCCAGGAGCGTCTCGCCAAGCTGGCCGGCGGCGTGGCCGTCATCAACGTCGGTGCTGCCACTGAGACCGAGATGAAGGAAAAGAAGGCTCGTGTCGAAGACGCCCTGCACGCCACCCGTGCTGCCGTCGAAGAAGGCATCGTCCCTGGGGGCGGTGTCGCCCTCATCCGCGCTCAGGCCTCCATCGGTGACCTCGGTCTCGTCGGTGACGAAAAGACCGGCGCTGAAATCGTCGCTCGTGCCATCGAAGCCCCTCTCCGCCAGCTTGCAGCCAATGCAGGCATGGAAGGCGCGCTCATCGTCGCTGAAGTCAAGAAAGGCACCGGCAACCACGGCTACAACGTCGCCACCGCCAAGTATGAAGACCTCATCAAGGCAGGCGTCGTTGACCCAGCCAAGGTGACCCGCAGCGCTCTCCAGAACGCCGCCTCCATCTCCGGCCTTCTCCTCACCACCGAATGTCTCATCGCCGACATTCCGAAGGAAGAGAAAGCCGACGGCGGCCATGCCCACGACCACGGTGGCATGATGTAATCTGAACAAATTGGCATCTTTTGCCTCTTAACTCGGCGGCCTGACGCGATTAAACCACGCCCAGGCCGCCCTTTGTTACCCCAAAGCTTTTGTCCTGAGTCCCGCGCCTGCCGGGAGCTGGCACGGAAACGAAGGATAAAAAACCCGAAAACCCCCGATGAGCGGGCTGGAGAGAAATCTCCAGCCCGTTCTTTTTTAGCGACTTAGGCCCGAACGAAAAAAGATTTCCAATTGTTTGAACTGATCCCCTCACCCTCGGTCTGACATTTCAGGTCGCTTTTCACGAGATTCGTCCTGAGCCATTTGCCTTCTTTCGCCCGGGAGCTTGAGAAGAACAAAACTCAAGACAAGAACCGCAGCGGGCCGGGATGACGGAATCCCGGCCCGTTCTGTTTTCAGGCGGCTCCGCCGTAAAGTCGCTCGATCATCCCGACACACTTCGGCCCGGGCAGAGCTCCGGTTTCCATCTGGTTCATGGTGTAGGCGAAGCTGATTTGATTCTCTGGATCGGCGAATGCCAGACAACCGCCGGCTCCCGGATGACCGAAGGCTTTCAACGAAGGCCCGTAATGCTGGCGCAGTTTTCCTGGCGGTAGGTCAGGGTTGGTTTGAAGTGGATCTTTCATGACCCCGGCACCAAAAGAAATGGGCGTGCATAGCACCAGATCCTCCTGTTCGGAGAGCGTCTCGCCCAGCAGCCGCGTCACTGCTGCAGGCACGATTTCACGCCCGTTCCAAGTGCCGCCCTGAGCGAGCATGGCGTAAAATTTACCCAACCCGCTGGCGCTGCCCACGCCACCCATGCTGGCGTAGCCGTGCTGCCAGGTGGCAGGTTGATTGAAATCCTGAACGGCATTGAGCCCGAGCGGAGAGCCGAAGGTGCGCTGAGTGATGCTACCCGCTGTGCTGAAGGCTTTGAGAAAAGGCCGGTCACCATCGGCGATGCTGATCTTTCCCGGATAGACGGTGGCCACCCGCTCATGCTGTGCCGTGGGCAGACCGATCCAGAAATCCAGCCCGAGCTGGCTGCCGATCATCTCACGGAAATACTCGCCGAGTGAGTCCACCCCCGTGATGCGGCGGACGATCTCGTCCATGAGGAAGCCGAAAGTGCGGGCGTGGTAGCCCTGGTTCATCCCTGGTTCCCATAGCGGCCGCTGACGTTCCAGCGCCTCCACCACGGCCTCGTAGTTCATGATCGAGACGCGCTCATCGAGGGCGCACAGCCCCGCCGTGTGGGAAAAGAGATGGGCAAAGCTCATCTCGCCTTTTCCTGCGCCGACAAACTCCGGCCAGATTTCACCCACCGGGCAATCGAGCGGCAGTTTCGCCTCATCCAAAGCCATCAGCGCACAGACCGCAGCGGGTCCTTTCGTGGCGGACCACACCGGCACGAGAGTGTTGTTTGACCAGGCTCGTGTCCGGGCGCGGTCAGAATGCCCCGCACTCAGCGCGAGTATCTCCGCCCCGCCTTGCCAAATGGAGACGGACGCCCCGAGCTCTCCACGTTCGCGGAGGTTGTCCTCAAACCACGAAGTGACAGCGGCGAGGTGACTGGACGTGGGCTTGTACATCAAAAGGGAATCGTAGATCAGATGGTCTCCAGCTTCTGGCGCAGGGAGAGGAGATCGGGGTCCTTGCGGGCATCGCGGCGGAGGTCGCCATCCATCTCGAAGGACTGCTTCAGCACTTGGAGCGCCTTTTCCTCCTGCCCGAGGCGGGCCAGATAGCAGCCCACATTGTAATAATACACCGGCTTCGTCCGCAGAGTCGCAGGGCCACTGGCCAAAAGATCCAGCGCCGCCTCCGTGCGGCCCAGCTCATGCAGGCAAAAGGCCGCATGGATGAATCCGCCCGGCTCATCCGGTTCAATGCGGCAAAGTTCCTGGGCCAAACCCAGTGCCTCCGCCCAGCGGTGGTCGTTCATGTGACAGAGCACATTCAGCTCCATCACGTCGGGGCGCTCATGCACCTCGGGCGGCAGGTGTGAAAGTTCGCCCCGGGCCTCTTCATGGAGGCCGAGTTCCACATAGCCCTGTGCGGCCACAATGCGGCGATCCCACTCGTTCATGGTGCGTTCTCTGCTTTCTCCCCCATGTGAACAGCATAGCCGCACCCGCGACAAGCCCTTTGTCACCGCCCTCGCCGCTTGCGTCCCGCTCATCCACCGCTACCATCGCGCCCCATTTATGGCCCTCGCAAAAGCCCCCACGCCGAATCCCGCCGCCGTCCCCGTGAATCAAAAGCTCACTGCTGATGATAAAATCGAGTTGTATCGCAAGATGGTCCGCATCCGCCGATTTGAGCAGGTGTCCCTCCAGCATTACCAGGCCGGACGCATGGGCGGCTTCCTCCATCTTTATATCGGCCAGGAGTCCGTCGCCGTCGGCTGCGCCTCTCTGCTCGGCGAGAACGACCACATGATCACCGCCTATCGCGACCACGGCCACGCCCTCGCTGTCGGCATGGGTATGAACGAGTGCATGGCGGAACTTTTTGGCAAAGCCACCGGCTGCTCGAAGGGCAAAGGCGGCTCCATGCACTACTTCGCCCCCGAGAAAAACTACTGGGGCGGCCACGGCATCGTCGCCGGCCAGACCCCGCTCGGACTTGGTCTCGCCTACGGCCTGAAATATCGCGGACTCAAAGGGGCCGCCCTCTGCTTCCTTGGCGATGGTGCCGTGAATCAGGGAGCCTTCCACGAATCCCTGAACCTCGCCGAGCTCTGGGATCTCCCCGTCATCTACGTCATCGAAAACAACGGCTACTCCATGGGCACCAGCCAAGAGCGCAGCTCGGCCTTCCCGGAATGCCTCGCCCAGCGAGCTGAAGGCTACGGCATGGCCTGGGATCACTTCATGGGAGAGGACCTCTACGAAGTCCGCGCTCGCGTCGGCCAGGCCCTGGATCGTGCTCACAACGAGAGCAAGCCCAGCATCATCGAGATCTCCACCTATCGCTGGGAAGGCCACTCCGTCGCCGATGCGAACAAGCTCAAGTATCGCACCAAAGAAGAAGTCGAACGCTTCCAGAAAGAGCACGACCCCATCCAGGTCTGGAAAGCCACCCTCATCGCCGAAGGCGTCGCCACCGAAGCCGAGCTCAAGAAGATCGACCGCGAAGCCCAGGCCGAAGCCGAAGCCTCCGCTGACTTCGCCAAAGCCAGCCCCTATCCCGAGCCCGAGTCCATCTTCGAAGACGTGTATTGGGAGGTCGATAACAAGACCGAAGCCGGCCAGACAGGCCGCCACTTCTTCAACGACTAAGTCCGCACAGGCTGCTGCGGCTGACCTTGCCCTCCCTCACGGCTATGAACCTTGCCGACCTCGTCACCTACTTGGACACCGAGCTGCGTATCGCGGAGATCCCTGATTACCCGAACGCCTATAACGGTCTCCAGCTCGAAAACGCTGCGGGCAAGGTCAGCAAGATCGTCGCCGCCGTGGATGCCACGCTGCCGGTGATCGGCAAGGCGGTGGCTCTCGGCGCAGATCTGCTCATCGTGCATCACGGCATGTTCTGGAACACCGCGCAGCCGTGGACAGGGCCCGTATTTCAGAAGATGCAGCTCGCCATCGAGTCCGGGCTTGCCGTTTATAGCTGCCACCTGCCCCTCGATTTTCATCCCGTGCTTGGAAATGACGCAGGTGTGGCCCGTGCGCTCGGTTTGGAGCCCTGCGGCACCTTCATGAAGACCAAGGGCACCGACAACGGAGCGAAGATCGAGACCGAAATCAGCCGTGATGAGCTGGTGAAGAGACTCGAAGCTGCCACCGGCTCCCGCGTGCATGTGTGCGCTGCGGGTCCGTCCGTGTGCCGGAAGATCGGCATCATGACTGGCGGTGCCGGCAGCGAGGTGGCCACCGTGGCCAAGAACGGCATCGATACCTTCATCACTGGCGAAGGCCCGCACTGGAGCTACACACTCGCCGAAGAACTCGGCATCAACGTCCTCTACGGCGGCCACTACGCCACCGAGACCTTCGGCGTGAAGGCACTGTCCGCCCACATCGAATCCAAATTCGGCATTCCCTGGCAGTTTGTGGATCACCCGACGGGCTTGTGAGTTTCGCCAACTTCGCAACGAGCATTCGCGTAGTCTGCGGATCTGAAACCACCACTGCCACCCACAGCGAATAATCGCCCAAACCCATTCTGCATGCGTCTTTTTCGTCTCGATCCCTTCCGCGTCCTGGGCCTGCTTGCCCTGCTTCTTATCCTTTCCCTTCCTTTCGAAGGCACCAAAGCCACCTCTTCCACGAAGTCCGTCGGCAAACCAGCTTCGAACTCATCGAAGCCTTCTTCAGTCACGTCTGCGAAGACCCGCGATGCCGCCCAGCCGTTGCGCTGAATCATCCTTTCGGCAAAGTCGGGCATGGCTTACTTGAAACCCGACTTCTTCGAGCGCGATGTCCTCACCGTCGCGCATGACTTGATCGGCGTGGAACTGGAGTGGCAGGGTTGCTCCGGCATCATCGTGGAGACGGAAGCCTATGCTGTAGAAGGAGATGCAGCCTGCCACACAGCATCAAGACCAAGCGCGCGCGAGTTTGTGCAAAAGCAGCCACCCGGCACCGCCTACGTGTATCTGAACTACGGCATGTACTGGCTCTTCAATCTGCTCGTCAAAGGAGGTGATCGGGATGGCCTCATCCTCATCCGGGCATTGGAGCCGCGTCGGGGGATCGAGGCGATGCAGCAGCGGCGCAACAAACAAAAGCCGCACGAACTCTGTTCCGGTCCCGGCAAGCTTGGCAGGGCTCTCGGCATCACCGGCGAGCATCACGGCACCATCATGGCGGGCCGTGGCAAACCCGCCGCCTGTGGTTTGGTCACCGCCGCAGAGACTCCGCGCGTGGTCACGGATATTCGCGTCGGCATCAGTCAGGCAGCGGATTTCCCCTGGCGATTTCTCGCAGCCGATCATCCGCACGTCAGCGTCCCGCATGGGAAGGTGAAGCTGCCGACGTAAAACGAGTTTTAAACTCGTACACTGGTGCCGCGGGTTTGTAACCCGCCAGTGGTGGGTTTTTAATTCACCCTGAGACGCCGAGATGAAATCTCGCTGCACCAGCTTACGAGTTGGAAACTCGTTTTACGCATCGATCTTCACCGCCTCACCATTCTCATCCACGCGCCAGCCGAGATCTGCGAGCACGTTGTCCACGGTTTGCAGATGTTTGATGGGCAGACGCTTCCGCTGATACTTGCGGAAGAGCACATCACGCAGCGCCAGCCAGTTTTCCACGGTCGGCGACATCGGCATCCATTCCTCGCCATCCGGGTGGGCGAGGCGGAAAAGCCATTCGCGGGAGTTCCAGTGGGCGCGGATGTATTGCTTCCGCCCGTCTTCCAAGCGTTCGTGCCATTCGTGGATTTGGTTTTTGGTCATTGAGAGCGCTCAGGATGCGCTAGCTTGCCGCCGATGCAACCCGCCATCACCCCACCTGTCTCAGCACTGCCGAAGCTGCTCCTCTACCTCCTCGCCGTCATGCTCGGCGGGGCGCTGCTCTCCGCGCCGCTCTTTGAGCTGGGGCAAAGCACGCTCGTTTGGCTGAAAAGCTCCTCCATGGCCGGCAGCGGCGTCGAGCAGTGGCTCACCAAAGAAATCGAGCGCGCCCACCTCACACGCTACTTCAACCGCGCCGTGCTCGTCTGCGCCATCGTCTTCATCTGGCCCTTCCTGCGCAGCGTTCAGTTGGACCGCAGCCTGTTGCCGACCTGGAGGCCCTTTGCGTCCGGCCTGCGCCAGTGGCTCCTTGGCTTCGCCCTTGCTGCCGGGCTACTTCTGCTCATGGGCTTCGTCTTTTTCCAACTCGGAGCTTATCGCCTCCGCCCCGAGCCGGGCTGGATCAAACTCAGCGAGCCCATCACCGCCTCCCTGGGGGCCAGCATCGTCGAGGAGTTCTTCTTCCGCGCCCTGCTCCTCGGCCTCCTGCTGCGCACCATGACCGCGCGCGCAGCGGTGATGTGGACCATCTTCATCTTCGCCATCGTGCATTTCATGAAGCCGCCGGATGGCTGGCAGATCGCCGATGACCAGGTCGTGTGGCATAGCGGTTTCGCCGTGCTGGCGCAGATCGCCCGAGGCTTTGGCGACATCGACTTCCTGCTCGCCGAGTTCGCCACGCTTTTCGCCGTCGGCTGGGTGCTCACCCAGGCACGGATGCAAACCGGCGCCCTGTGGGCAGGCATCGGCCTGCATGGTGGCTGGGTCTTCGGATTGAAATGGTTCAGCGGGCTCATGCTTTATCAAAAAGGCTGGCTGCCATGGATCGGCCCCAATCTGAAAATCGGCCTCGTTCCGTTGGTCATGGTGCTCATCACCGGCTGGCTGGCGCTGCGTCTGCTTCCCCGACAAGAGCACTGACAATTCATTTGCAGCCTGCGCTGAGTCTGGAATCATGCGAGCGTTGCAGCCCTCAATGCCTGAGTGGCGGAATTGGTAGACGCGCCAGACTTAGGATCTGGTTGGGAAACTAGTGCAGGTTCGAGTCCTGTCTCAGGCACCACTCCTTGATTTTCAAGGAGTTATGACTCATGCGAAAACTCGGATTTTCGAGTGAAAATTCTGCGGCTGTGCACCGGCTGTGCATCTGTAGCGACCAAAACACGCCCCGGCAGACGCTCGAGGCCCGCGCATTGGCGAGATTTCCCCGGCCTCCAAATCCATTCCAGAGGCTCCTATCTGATCCCTCTGCCCTTCGTCCGCTCCGGTGTTCCTACTTTGTCAGGAGGTGGGCGGGTGATGCAATAGACCGCTCCAACTGCTCCACAGCGCGCTGATCTGCTTTTGTGATACCTCAGCGCCCGTTGCCACTTCTGCGCTCATCATGCCCCAGAGTCGTAGAAGCTCGCCAGCGCCCACAGAGACGCCCACAGAGACGTTGACTACCTCAGCCCTGCACTTGGCTCTCCCCTGGCGTTATCCAGCGCCATCATGGCTATCTCTCATCTCATCCCCTGGCACTCGACAAAAAAAGAAAAAGGGGGCGGCCCGGCTTTGTGGCTCTTCAATGCGCTTCTGAAAATCAGAAAAAGAAAATCGTCGGTGCTGGATTGCGTAGCAACTCCGGCACCTCATTAAAGACTTCCATTTCATGCTTCCATTACCACTACCATTATAGTGGGGCGGTCTGTGGGGTAGCCTGTGGGGCGGTCTGTGAGTTTGTCGCATGGTTGCAGAGGGGGTTTGGAGCTGTTTTCCGACATCGTCGGCAAACTTCACTGCTGGAGTCGTGCTCGACTTCGTTTCGCTGGGCAGTCTAACTTCAGCGACCATCAGCAAACTGTGGATAGCGCGGTTGGCCTCCGTTCGGCTACCGATCGGCTACCGTTCGGTCTCTGCTGATTATCAAATGACTATCAAATGATTATCAAATGACTATCAGGTCCAACCTCAGGTCCACCATCATTCGATAATCACTTGCTCTGCATCCGTCGAGACAACTCCGCCTGTGCCTCCTGCTTGGCCCTCAGCTTGCCCTTGGAGCCTCCGGCCCGCTTGCCCATCTGTGCATCTGCCCACGCGATCAACTGAGCATCGCTGACACCGTAGCCATAGGCGACCGGCTTCCATGCCTCCTTGCCATTCTTGCCCCTGACTCTCGGCGTGTAGCTCATCATCATAGTGTCAGCACGGATAAGCCTGGCACGCGCTCGGATCACATCGCGGCTGTAGGGCTTCACGCCATCCTCTCGGAAGGGGAGACACCGCTCCATGTCAGCCGCAGTGAGATAGCCCAGGCTCCGGCATTGGATCTCCGGCCACGTCACAAAGGCCATTCCCCGCTCGGCCTTGGGCTTCTTGGGGTCGTTTCCCACCTTCGACTTGATAGCGCATAGCACAGCAAAGAGATCCCACGGCAGCGGGCCGTCATGCGGGCCGCCATGCTTGCGTCCGCAGGCGGGAAAGTAAGCCCGCCAAAACCATTTCATTGGGAGCATAACCGAGCATCTACCATCGCTCCGCCTGCCGCACCGCTCATCCATCACGGCCATGAAGCTCTCAAGCTTTGCGTGACTGTCCAGACACCCCTCCGTGGGGACTGATTTCTTGTTCACGCGCAGAATCTCACAGCCCAGCGCCCACGCCCGCCCATCTTCATAGCTCCACGGTCCCTCTGGCTCTTCCAGCTTCTCCAGTCTGCCGGGATTCTCGCTCTCGAATATCTCCACGGCATCGCTCCCCGTTTGGATCACTGCCCAGCGTGCCAGCACTTCCGCTCTATCTTTCACATAACGACCATAGGCCAGCGCCCACAGCGGGAATTTCACATAGTTCTCATTCATCGCTCATCATGCCTCCAGTTCAATGCACGCCCTTGCGCGGCACCGTTGGCGATGGCATGATGGAGTCACCACACTGCACCATGTCAAAGCCCGGTAGCGCCGCCACGGTGCGCCGGGTTTTGTGTTTCTAGGTTTGGTTGTAACAGTCGTTAGACCGCCGCCTCTTCTTTTTTATATCGGCGCAGCTTGTCCAGAAGGTCTTGGAGTGTCGCGATGTCCTCGTAGTCAATCCGCACTGGCACAGCATCCTCTCCCAACGGTGAGGTCTGCGTGATCTCGATAAAGTTCTCATCGTAGAGCGTGACGACCGTTTCATCACGCGGCGGTATTCGGTAGCTGATAAGCTCTTTCATAGCGCGCCCTCCTTCTCGAATCGTTCGACTTCTGCCGCCGTGATCCTGACCAAACGCCCCAGCCTCAACGGCTTGATTCGCCCCTCTCTGATCCAGCGTCTGCACGTGACCGGATGTGCGCCAAAGCGGTGTGCGATTTCCGCCACGGTGTAGTGACTCACGCTCTCTTTTGCTAAGGTAGATTCATTCATAGGCGCTCATGATTGGTTCTTCAAAACACATTGGCAATTTCTGGTAGTGAAGTGCGATGAAGTTTGACGCAAGATTGCTTCATCAAAACGCATTGGCAAGGTCCGCTCCAGATTGCCCCGCCAATGTATTCTGACTGATTCTGACTGATTCTGGCGATGCTCTAATATGGCAAAACGTTAGGCGCGATTATCCATCCCAATGTATAAAATTTTGCGAGGCTGAATCCATTGAGAGGCGAGCGGGATCTGCACACCGCGCTCCCCCGCCCCCGGCATCTTGATCATGCCGACATCGTGCCGGGATTCTTGGCGGGCTTCGCCACGGGCGTAGTCACCGGTTCCGGCACCGGGAAGGCGATCACCTTCCCCGGCTCCGCCACATCGCCCAGCAGCCCGCGCTTGGCGTAACGAGCGCAGATTCTATAAGGCTTGAAGCACTAATGTGCCCCAACTTCCAAGGAAACTAGCAGCTACTTTTCAGCCTTCGCCTTCATGGCGTTCACGGCCGCATTATACACCTCGGAGCCCAGCTCGTGACTTGGCACCCAGACGGGCAGCATCGCCCCGCTATTGCCGGGCAGGGGCACCTGCTGAAGCAGCCAAGTCTGGCCGGTGTAGGTGTCCACGCGCATGAACGTCGGCACAGATCCACCCCCGTGATCGACTACTCCAGACACGACGGTGAAGCGGGCTTTGTCACCTGCGGGTTGAGGCGGCGCGCCTTCATCAGCGATGGCGGAAAGACAGAGGAAGCAGAGAGCGAGCAGGGTTTTCATAGGCCCGCAGTGTATCATGCCTGTCAACGTAGGGCGTAGCTGGTTCAGGAGCGATGGCCTCGCCACTCAT
>JBIKIA010000160.1:0-9331 GCA_044361885.1 Prosthecobacter sp.
CACATCAAGGGCCAACTCGACCCGGCACCCGAAAAAGCGATTTCCTGGCAGTGAGCAGCAGGGCGGCGAGGAGTGTGTGCTTCATGGTGTCCGTTGGTTTTAGCGGGTGAATTCCCCGAACGGTCGGCCGGGAAAAGTGGCGAGGTGCTTGGATAGGCGGGCCTTGAGTTCGGCGATTACTTCGGGATGACGCTCAATCACGTTGGTCTTTTCCTGCGGGTCGTTCTCGAGGTCGTAAAGCTGGTCGGTCTGGAAATAGTTCGGATTGTGTCGCGAGCTGTTGTAGCCGAGATGGCTATTGCCAACCAGGTAGGGCAGCGGATTGGGCGGCGCGTCCTTGAGGAACGCGGGGAATTTCTCACCGGCCTCGATGCGGCGCTGGACCTCCGGCGGATAACGCACTGCGATGTATTTCCACTTCGCCGTCTTCACCGCACGGGCAAAACCGATTTCATGGAAAGTCTCTTCGCGCAGCGCGCCGGATTTCTGCCCGAGCATAACCGGTGCTAGCGACACGCCGTCGAGCTTGTAGTCGGCGGGCACATTCGCCTTGGCGAGATCGAGGATGGTGGCGGCGTAGTCGGTGTTGAGGACGATGTGTGGATAGGTCGAGCCAGGCTTGATGCCGGCTGGCCAGCGCATCACCAGCGGCACCTTCAGTCCGCCGTCATACATCGTGGTCTTGCCGTATCGCCAGGTGCCGTGGTCGGAGGTCAGGATCACCAGCGTTTCGCGGGTGAGGTTACGTTCGTCGAGTTTCCGCAGGATCGCGCCGATCGAATGGTCGAGCCAGGTCAGCCATGCGTGCTTCTCGTCGAAACCCGCCGCCACGACCTCCTTCCGGATCGCGGATCGCGTAGGCATGAAGGAATAGTCGAGATCGGTTCGGTAGCCTTCCCCGGTGTAGCCGGGATCGGCATCAATGGCCCTGGCGAAGCCGTCCTTCGTCTTCCCCCACGGGTCGGGGCCGTGCGGAATGGTCGTGCCGTAGTAGAGGAAAAAGGGCTTGTCGCTATCCGCAGAGCGCGTTTCCAGGAAATCGAGCACCGAGCGCGTGGTCCACTCGACGTTGTGCACGTTGGCCGCCTTGTTAAAGAGTTCCAGCAGGTTGCCTGGATAGGCGGCACCGACCCAGTCGAAGCCCTCCTTGCGGATTCGGTCGCGCCACCATTGCTGGTTGTCGCGCATCGCCTGATTCACCTTTGCGTCCGTCCGCGGGTCGCTGTCGGGCGGATACGGTTTCAGACCGGGCGCGGCGGCGGTTCCCCAGCGTTTTGGCTGCTCGAGGATTTCCTGCTCGATGATGTGGCTTTTCCCCACCCAAGCGGTCGTGTAGCCCGCCGCCTGCAGCAGGCGCGGCAGGTTCACTTCGCCGTGCCCGAGTTCCACGTTGTTTTCCGGGCGCGCCATCGTGCCGATGGGAAACTGCCGTTTGAAAACCTCTCCCTGCGTCCGCGTAGCGTAGCGTCCCGTCAACGTGGTGTAGCGCGACGGCGAGCAGACCGGACACGACACATTTGCGTTCGTCATGACGATGCCCTCGCGCGCCAGGCGATCCACGTGGGGCGTCAGCACCCGGTCGCCGCCAAAGCCGAATCCGGGCGGCGAAACCAAACCGGGATACTCCGGAGTCGGCGGATTGCGCGGGCTCTGGTCGTCGGTGATGATGAGAATGACGTTGGGCCTGGCCGGCGCGGGCGCATCGGCAGCATGCAGCGCGGCCAGCGGGGCGAGGAGGAGGGCGGCGAGGAACGTAACGAGTGTGAGGGCCGATTTTGTGAAATGAGTCATTCGCTGTTTGGGGTGAGATGATCAGTGCGTCTGCGAGAACTGGGTATTGAAGCAGAGGGACGGATTCTCACGGCGACATGACCTTGAGTCGGACAAATTTCCGAGTGCCGGATGCGGCAGGGAAGGTGTAGGTGAACGCGTTGCCGCTAAGAGCGACATTGCCTCCGATCGTTTCGGTGGTCCAGGTGCCGGTGAGCGTGGTGGAGGTTTCGATGACGAAATCGGTGCCGTAAACGCCGAGGTAGGTGGCGGCTTTGGTCCAGGTGATGCTTAGTGTGCCGCTGGTGTTGGTGATGCCGGGCAGAACGGTCTGGCCAGTGGTGTTGCTGGTGCCACCGACGAAGAACTCGATGCCATCAGGGACGCCATCTGCATCGTGATCGGCGGCGATGCTGCCGCTGGTGCCGTTGAGGCTCTGCCATATGGTGAAGGGGTGCACGAGGGTGAGTTCGAGGTCGTTGCCGTTGAGGCTGAGAGTTGCGTTGAAGGCACCGAGGGTGCCGGTGAGCTTGGCGGAGTCCAGGGTGCCGCTGATGCCGCCACTGGTGATGAGCTTGTAGGTACCGGCGGTGAGACCGTTGAGGGCGGTAAAGGCGAAGTCGTCGATGCCGAGGGTGCCAGTGCCGAAGGTGAAGGTGCCGCCGACGGTGAGTCGGTCGCTGGCGGTGGGGGTGCTGAGTTCAAAGACGAGCTTGCCGGTGCCAGTGGTCAGGGCGGTGACAGTGAGGCCGCCGCCGATGGCGAGCGTGCCTGCTGAGCCGGTGGCAGCACCTGGAGCCACTCTGCCTGAGGCATTGACGGTGACGGAGCCTCCGATGCTGCCATCGCCTCCGAGGATGGCGGCGTTCACGGTGACGGCGCTGCTGCCGTGAAGGGATCCGGGTGTGTTGATGCGCAGGGTGCCTGCGTTCAAGGTGGTGATGCCGGTGTAGGTGTTAGCGCCCGTGAGCGTCCAGGTGCCATTCTCGATCTTTCTCAGGGCGATGGTGCCGCCCGTGAGCGTTCCATCGCTGATGATGCCTTCCACCTGTCCTGTGCCGGTTGCGCCCCCGATCACGAAGGTTCGCGCAGCGGTGGTGTCATTGGTGATGGTTCCTGCGAGACGAAGACTGCCTGCAACGGTGGACACACGGTTGTCGGTGTTGCCTCCGCTGGTGAGCACGATGTTGCTACGCAGGATGTTGTCGCCTGCTTCATTGAAGATAGCTCCGGCGGCATTGCCGATTTTGAAAATAAAGCCTGCCGGCACATCAATCGGGCCGTTGCTGCCATCGAGCCTGAGCTGCGGATTGCCCGCGACGGCGTTGGTGAGGATGATGTTCTTCGTGGAGAAGGTGGAGCCGAGCGCGCTGCTGTTGGTGATACGCAGCGCACCGGAGTTAACCGTGACATGGCCGGTGAAGCTGTTGCTGCCGCTGAGCACCACGGTGCCGGCGTTGATGGGGCAATCAATCGTCACCGCGCCGCTGCCGCTGATGGCATTGGGCACGAGCAGTGTGCCGGTGCGGTCGAAGCGTAGCGTGGCGTTGTTGACCACCGCGCCAGCGGGCAAGGAGCCGGTGGCTCCATCATCGCCGATCTGCAAGATGCCGCCGCTGATCGTGGTGGAGCCGGTGTAGTCGTTTGCGCCGCTGAGGATGAGTTTGCTCGTGCCTGATTTGATGAGGTTGCCAGCGCCGCTGATGATGCCGCTGACGTTGAAGGTGGCTGTGCCTGCGCCTTGGAAGGTGGTGCTGTCTTCCATCGTGACCGGGGCGCTGACGTTCCAGATGAAGCCGGTGCCGTTGGTGGCGCTGAGATTGACCGCAGGATCGAGCAGCGACTCGCGGCGAAGGAGCAAAGCATTGCTACCAAGCGTCATCGTGGTGCTGCCGCTGGTGGGGCCGGTGCCGCCGAGCGTGAGCACATTCAGCGCGTGACCGCCGACGGTGTCGTTGTTGGAGGTGATGGTGCCTGCGGGTAAGGTTTGTCCGGTGAAAAACTGCACGGTGGAGAAGCGGCTGCTCGGTGGTGGCACGCCGCCGGTCCAGTTGGCGTTGCTGCTCCAGTTGAGCGTGCCGGTGGTGGTGGCGTTCCAGACGGTGATGCTCGCGGGTGAGCCATCGACGATCACGGTGAAGCTCGTGTTGCCTGTCAGTGCTCCATCGCTGGCGGTGAGTGTGATGACGCTGCTGCCGGACTGACCTGCGGCGGGCGTGAGCGAGACGGTGCGCTCACCGCCGCGCAAAACCGTGCCGCCGAGATTGTCGAAAACGCCAGCGCAGAGCGTGGTGTCCACATGACTGGAGACCGCCATGCCGATGTCATGCGTGGTGCCGGTGAAGGCAACGGTTTGCTCCGTGCCGACGGCTTGCCAGGGGCCTGCGGTGCCGTCGTTGTCGGTGGCGAAGTAGGCGGTGTAGATGCTGCCAGTGCGCACGAGTCGCAGCCAGCAAGGTGCGCTGGCGAGCGGCAGAGTGGCGGTCACCACGGCATCGGTGGAGGCGGTTGCGCGTTGCACAAAATTGACGCCATCACTGCCGGTGACTCGCACACAAACGAAGCGGGCGGTGGCCGCGGTGGACTCGCGCATCATGAGGCCTGCTTCTGCATTGGATGCGGTATGATCCAAAGAGACGACACGCGCGATCATCTCGGCATCGCCTGTGAAACTCTGCCGCACCCAGCGGAAGGCATCGCCTACCGCGGGGCCGATGCCCGTGGCACCTGCACCATTCACGAGATAGGTGCCGCGACTTTCCGTGAGAGAGCCTGCGGTGGTGACGCTGCCGATGTCGGTGCTCGTCCACGCCGCTGGAGCCGCACCGACGGTGATGCTGGCATTGGGAATGAGCGTTTGATTTGAAGAAGATGCCGTGAGGGTGAGAATGCGCGCCTCAGTCTCCGCATCCGACAAACGCACCGTCACGGGCGAGGCTGATGCATTGACCGGGATGTAGCGATCCGGCACCGTCACGATGGACGGCGGCTGATTGCTGCCTGTGACGGTGATGGCCAGATTGTTGCCAATGGCGCTCAGACCATGATGATGCCGCGCTCCCATGCGTGAGCGGTTGAAGATCTCGCTGCGGGCGGAGAGTCCGCTTTGAAACAAGACCTCGTCCATCACACCATCTAACCAGCGGTCCACACTCGCCGTGGTGCTGTTGTGCCCGCCTGCCACCACGGGCGCGGCTTGGCTCAGGTTCATCGTCACCGTATCGACGCTGCCGCGCAGAAACCTGCCGACATAGAGAGAAAGGGTGCCAGTATTGGTCGCGATGCGATCATAGATCAGCGTGATGTGATGCCATTGGCCGGACGGAATATCGGAGCAGACGATCTCTTTTTCCAAACCACCGGAGCCCCATTTTTGCAGCTTCAGCACGTCACTATCAGCGGCAAAGAAAAGCTCCAGCTCGCTCTCGGTGCCGTGGCCATCGCCATCGCCGAGATGGAAAACAAAGTCCTCCGTGTCTGTGCCGCCGCGCTTCACCCAAGCGGAGAGTGTCCAGTCGGCATCGTTCAAATTGTGATCTGCGGTGGTCAAGGTGCGCCGGAGACGCGCACCGCTGCCGCCATTCTGTGTCAGCACGAGGGCATTGGCGGATTGCGGTGAAAGCGCAGGCGGCACGCTGGCGTCGTAGGCGTAAGTGGCACCGTTGATGGCTTGCAGGGTGCCGGTGCGATTGAAGTTCGACTGGTCGGTGCTCAGGGAGTCCTCGGCGATGTCCGGCGGCTCGAAATCATAGAGGAAACGGAAGCCCGAGCCCAACGACTGATCACGCACGACAAGGCGGTAATTGGTCGTGCCATTGAAGTTCGGATTCGGCGTGAAACGTGCTGTGTAGCCATCGGGCAGCATCGTCATCTTGCCATTTCGCACACGATCCACTTCAAAGAAGAGGCTCTCATCCGGCGTGATGTCGTCGGTGACAAAGGCGCGCAAATCGATGTCCACCAGTGTGTTCTCGGCCGTGGTGGGTGTGCTCGTGGCGAGCACGGGCTTGGCGTTCACCGTGACTGGCCACAGGTAGTTGCCAGTGTTCCCTTCGGGATCAGTCGCGGTGATGGTGATGTCCACCGATCCGCTCACCGTGCTGGCCGCAGACGCGGTGATTGTGCGTGTGGTGCCGGTGTTGAAAATGATGCTGGCATCGGGAATGATGGCTTGATTGGAAGACGTGCCGGTCAGCGTGAGCAGCGAGATCGCCGTATCGGCATCCGCCAAGGGCAGCGGAATGGCTCCCGTGCTGGCACCTTGGTCCGTGAGGCCAGGTTTCAGCGCGGCGGTGAAGACGGGTGCGCCGGGCGGTGCGAGGAAGTTTTTGCCCACCTGGCTGGGGCCAACCGTCACCGGATTGGTAAAGCCGCTGGTGACGAAACTGGCCCCCGTTTTGGTGGCGGTGAGCGTGTAGCTGCCAGCCGCAAGCCCCGTGATGGAATAGGCTCCATCGCCATCCGTGGTGGCGCTCTGAGTGGGCGAGGCACTGACGACGACGCCTTGCATCGGAGCGCCCAGCGTGGTGCTTACCGTGCCTTGAATCGAGAAGGTATTGCTGGTGCCCACCGTCACGAGCATCGATGCCGTGGTGGTCAGACCCTTCATGTCCGAGACGATGCAGCGCACGGTTTTGGTGCCGGTGGTGCCCCAGCTTTTGGTCGCGGTGGAGCTGTTGTTGGCCGTCGTGGTGCCATCGCCCCATTCCCAGAAATAGGCCAGCGTATCGCCATTCGGATCGCTGGCGGTGGCGGTGAAGGTCACGCTCGTGTTCACTGCCGGATTGGCATTGGTGGAACCGAGGCTCACCGTGGGCTTCACATTGCCCGCAAAAGTGCCGCGATTCACCCTGACATCCATCCAGCCCACGCCATCGCCATCCATGCCACGGCCCACGGGCGTGATGTAAATGCCCGCCGCCGTGTCAGAGAAGGTTTTGCCGATCGGCAGGACAGCGTCGTCCTTTTGGGAAGTGGTGGGCGTCATGTCCAGCAGCAGCGGTTGCTGATAGCCGCCGTTGATGCTCGCCCAGTTCACCAGCACGCCATCAATGAGGCCATAGCCCGTGCCATAGAGTTGCCGATACTCGATCCAGTAGTCGTCCGTGCTGTCCGCACGATCCACGGCCAGCGCTCGCTTGTTGCCATCCGCTTGCACTTTGTCCATCGCACGGATGCGCGTGGTGGTGCTGCCATCGACGGTGATCTTCGTCACATCGGTCACCGGCATCCAGTCGAGGAACTGCTTCACGCTGGCGCTGAAGTGGCGAAGAAACGCGGACGAACTGCCCACGCCCATCAGGTCGAAAACATTGCCGTAGTCCCAAACCTCGCCGGGGCCGATGACGCTGCCATCATCCGTGTCCCATGCGCCGGAGTGCGGCATGCCAAAGTTGTGCCCAAGCTCATGAGCGCAGGTTTTGAGGTTCCACTGAGCATTGTGCACCCAAGCTCCACGTGCTCCCACGTTGGCCATGCCCGCGGTAGCCGGCACAACGGGAGTCGCTCCCGTGACCACAATCTCATGCGTGTAGTTCAGGTAGTTGTAACCCGCCGCCGATGCTGCTGCACGAGCGTCCGTTAGCACGCGGCTGAACTTCGTGTGACTCGCATAAACCGACGAGCTGTTCGGCATCCGCACCGTCGGCGTGATCACTGAGCCTTGCCCGAGCAACGCATACGAAGCCTTGCCGGACGACATGTCAGTATAGGATGTGTTGATGTCCGCGATGAGCTGCTGCAGCGTGGCATCACTCACCACCTGCCCTTGGTAGTCCGGGAAATCCACGCGGATGATGAGCAGCTTCTTTTGTCCCTCCGTCCATGGGCTGGCGGCGATGACACCATCAAGATCGGAGGCTGCGGTCGCAGGCTCGGCAGACTGCTCCCCGCTCTCCGCATCAATCAAAGCGGCAATGGCCGGAGCCTTGCCACCAAATCGTGTCATGCGTCTGTCGTCCCAAGCGATCACCACCTCCTCACCATCATCCGTTTGAGGTGCCGTGCCCGTCACATCAGTGCCAACTTCGATCTTCGCCCCCGCTGCTACTCTAGCAGCGACCTCCACCGGCTCCAGCACACGCCCCGGCAGATCCGCCAGCGCCAGCTTGTTATCCAACGCCACGCCATGAATCGCAATGTCATCCCGAGTCGGCATCGCACCACGACGCCCAAACGTGTGCGCCTCAAACACCCGCCCATCGCGCAACGTGGTCGTGCGCGAGATCTGGCAGCCACCCGTGGCAGAAGTCTCCGCCTGCACCAACAAATCCCCCCGAGCCTCCAACCGCTGCTCCAGCAAAGCCACCACACCCGCTGGCAAAAGCCGCCGCACGGACTCCGGCACCGCAAGCTCCAGTGCCCGGCGCGGATTCTTATCAATCAAGTCCAGCATCTCCTGACGCCGCTGCAAAGCCAGTTCGACGCCCTTGTCCCCATCCAAGCCCGACGCGACAAAACTCTCCGCCCACCTCCGAAACTCCTCAAAGACCGGCTCCTGCACCGGCTCCAACCACCGCACATCCGCCGACTCCGGCAACTGCAAGTCGGACAGCCCCGTTAACGGCCTCTTGAGCCTGCCCGAAGCCACCGAAGTCAGACGGCCCTGAGCCGGTGCTTTGTCCATCACTGGCGCAGGCTTTGGCGAAACCACCCCGTTCTTCGCGACATCGACCTGTGATGCAGGCGGCGTCTCAGAATGCCATATCAGCAGCCCAACAAGCAGGCAGACAGCAAGTGCAGGAAGGAGGAGATTGAAACGCTTCATCATGGTTGAAAACACTCATCATGAGGCAAACGCCACCCTTTGACCCCTCACGAAAATACGGGAGGTGGGCAGGATCGTCTGGAGATGCTAGCCTTGTCCCCAAGATATTCATCGGTCCATCTGCCCGAACATCTCCCGACTCATCCGCTTGTGAAAATTGTCACCCTTCTCGCAGCCAGCGTGCTCGCTCAGTCCACCGCACCGTGGACCGAGCGGCTTGCGTTCTGGTCGCGGGCGGAGCTTGAGGAAGGGCACCAACGCATGCAGGTGATCGAGGCCGAGCTGAAACTGCTGCCGGAGGCGCGCATGGCGCACACCTCCAGCCGCAGAGGTTTCCAGGGCAGCCAACTGAGCGACGACGAGCCGCTGTGGGTGGAGGTGACACTGCCGGAGGAATCACTGGTGGATGCCGTCGCTTTCATACCCGTGCCCGTGCGCAGTGACGATGGTCGTGGCACCTGCTTCGGTTTCCCCCTGCGTCACCGCATCGAGATCACGGATGCCTCGGGACGCTCCCAGATCATCCACGAATCCTCCGCCGACCTGCCCAATCCCGACGGATTCCCGGTGCTAAAACGCATTACGCCCATGAAGGCTCTGCGCATCCGCGTCACCGCCACCAAGCCCTGGCAACGGAATGAACTGCATGTGTTTGCGCTTTCAGAACTGATGGTCTTCTCCGGCAACCGCAATGTGGCGCTTGGGGCGGCCGTCACGGCATCGACCAGCCGCCAGCAGCCTCCCGCGTGGAGCGTTGAGAACCTCACCGACCACATCACGCCTCTGGACCTTCCC
>JBIKIA010000690.1:0-2744 GCA_044361885.1 Prosthecobacter sp.
GAACGACTCCAGATCGACCGCTGTCGCTATGATGGATTAGTCGAACTTGATCCAATCTAATGGCAAAGCCCCATGATGTGGTGATTCACAGGCCCTTGGCTCATGCAGCCTTCGTCCCAAACGCACCCGCGCTGCTCTGCTGGAAGACGTGCTGATACACACGTTCGGCCAGCGCCACCTTGTCGTCTTCATCGAAGGGTGGATCAGGTAGCAGCGTGAAGACTTCCGTTTGGATCAGCACCTCCACCTCGGCTTTGGTCGGTTCCTTGGCAATCCAGTCGTGCCGTGTTGTCACGACCTCCAGCACCTTGGTGAGCAGGTGTTTGCTGGCAGCTTTTACCGTCTCGCGCTGCTTCTTGGTGAGTTTGTCCTTCTTCAGCAGGTCAAAGATGGCGAGTTCGTCCTCCGTCAATCCTTCCTCGGCGGCACGGCGCTGCTCCTGATTCAGATTGGCGAGCAAGTCGGCGAGCTGTGCAAAGGTGTCCTCAATGGTCACACGGTCCTTCTCTCGGTTGTAGTCGGCCACGATCTCCGAATACTTCCGGTAATAGTCCATGCGCTCGGGATTCGCCCGCATCATCAGCGCCAGCTTATGTTCGATCAATGCACGCAGGTCTTCCACGGCAGTGGCCTTTCGTTTCACCTTCTTGGCGAACTCATCCCGCAGCTTCTCCATGTCGATCTTGCTGAGGTCGTAGGTCTTGGCCTCAGTTTGATCATCGCCTGGGGACTGCGCGCGTATCGCCTCATTCACGATCAGGTGCAGCTCCTTCAGCACCGCTGTCACGTCGGACATGTCGCGGCGTTCCTCCAGCTTCTTGTAAATGGCCTCCAGGTTGTCGTGACGCTCGGCAAAAGAGAACATGGCATCCTCCATGATCAGCGCCTTGAAGCGCAAAAAGACCTGCCGTGTCATGATCTCAAAGCGCTGCTTCGTCTCCCGGCTCTTGTAGATGGCGTTCACCGCATCAGCTAGCAGCCCTGTCTTGGTGAATCCCTTGGCACCGATCAGTGCGGTGCAATCGAAGCCCAGCGTTTTCAAATAAGCCTCGGTGGCTGAAATGGCTTCTTCCAAAGCCTGCACACGTTCCTCGATGGGTGCCACGATCTCATCGCCGCTGTCTTCGCCATCATCGCCCAGCGCATACTGTGCCAGTGCCGCACGCAGGCTTTTCAGCATTCCATTGTAGTCCACGATCAAACCGAAGTCCTTGCCCTCGCAGCGTCGGTTCGCACGGGCGATGGCCTGCATCAGCGTGTGCGCCTTCATCGGCTTGTCGATGTAGAGCGTGCTCAGGCTTTCCACATCGAAGCCCGTCAGCCACATGGCGCACACGATCACCACACGGAACGGATGCTCTGGCGTCTTGAAGGCATCCTCCATGCTCAGCGTCTCGGACTTGCCGTCCTTGATCACCTCAAAGCCTTTTTTCATGCGCTGGCGATGGGGGATGATGTCCACACCCCATTTCTTGAAAGCCTTCACCTCGCCCTGCTCTTCACTGATTTGGATTTCGATGATCGTCTCTTCCAGCCACTTCAATTTGTTGAGCAGCTTCGTTTTCTTCGCTGCGTCTGTCTCTGCCTCGGCAGCGGCTTTGACGGTTGCCGTCTTCGCCTGCCAATGGGGCCTGATCAGGTTAAACATCCGCCCGCAGGTGATCTTGTCGATGCACACCAGCATCGACTTGCCTGATTCCCAGCGTGCCGAGCAGTGCTCCACAAAATCCTTCGCGATCTTCTCCAGCCGGTCTGGTGCAGTGATGATTTCGTAATCCTTGCCCAACAGCTTGTCGAGGTGCGCGCGCTGGTCCTCGCTCAGCTCGGCTTTTTCGATGGCTTCCGCGATCCTGTCATTCAGTTCCAGGGTCGTGATGCCCAGCTTCTCGCCCCGGTTCTCATAGACCAGCTTCACCGTGGCTCCATCTTCCTCACTGCGTTTGAAGTCGTAGCGTGAGATATAGCCGCCGAAGATGCGCTTCGTCAGATGATCATTCTTGAAAAGCGGCGTGCCCGTAAATCCAAGAAAGGCGGCATTCGGCAGCGCAAGCCGCATGTTGCGGGCAAACTTGCCCGCCTGGGTGCGGTGCGCTTCATCAGAGATCACGATGATGTCGTCGCGGTCACTGTAGGGCTCTGTGACCTCTTGGTTAAACTTATGAATCAGCGTGAAAACGTAGGCGTGATTCTCGCCAAGCAGCTTTTTCAGTTCTTTGCCACTGCTGGCGCGGGGAGTCTTTTTCGGATCAATCACCCCACAGCCGCCAAAGGTTCGGTAAATCTGGTCGTCCAGATCATCGCGGTCCGTCATCAGCACAAAGGTGAAAGCTCCCGGCATCTTGCGGCGCACCTTTTCGGCGAAGAAGGCCATGCTGTAGCTCTTCCCGCTGCCCTGGGTGTGCCAGAACACGCCCAGCCTGCCCAGATCGGGGTGGGCACTCTGCACGAGCGCCAGTTCGGAGGTCGGCGCTTCGGACTGAGACAGCGCCCTTTCAGCCACGAGCGCGGGAGATGTCAGCTCTTCTGGCGTCAGTCGTGAGGTACCATACATCCACTCCCCCTTTTTCATTTCCAGGTAACTCACCTTCCGCCGCACAGGGAATAGCCGCTTCAGTTCCTCCTGCCGCTTGACCGACTCCACCGCCAAATTGACGCCGAGCACTTGGTGATTGCGCGCTACCACCTTTCGAGTTTTGCCCGCCTTGCTGGCATCGAAGAGGATGAAGTTCTCCACGAGGTCGAGC
>JBIKIA010000161.1:0-9304 GCA_044361885.1 Prosthecobacter sp.
GTGCAGGATGCCAACACCGCCCTCAGCTACTTCCACACCGGCCAGTGCGACCTCATGATGGACAAAGGCATGGTGCCGCCATCGCTCACTCAAAGGCTCAAGCAGGAGCCCTGGTTCCACACCGGTCCCTTTCTCGGCACTTGGTTCATCCGCATCAATGTCACACGTCCGCCCTTCAATGATGCGAGAGTTCGTCAGGCCTTCGCGCTCGCCGTGGATAAGAAACGCATCGTCGAAAAGATCACCCAGCTCGGCGAACCCATCGCCAGCGGCATCGTGCCGCCGGGAACAGGCGCGGATTACCAGCCGCCTCAAGGCCTCGATCTGAATGTGCAGCGTGCCCGCGAACTCCTCGCCCAGGCAGGCTTTCCCGGCGGCAAGGGTTTCCCCCGCATCGAGTATCTCTATATCCCGCTGCCCATCGAGCGCAGCATCGCTATCGAGCTGCAAAGCATGTGGCAGCAGGCGCTTGGCGTGACGGTGAACCTCACGAAGCAGGAGCAGAAAGTCTGGCTGAAATCCATGCGCGAACTCGACTACCACCTCTGCCGCTCAAGCTGGGTCGGTGACTACAATGACCCGAGCACCTTCATGGATCTCTTCACCAGCACGAACGGCCAGAACCGCACCGGCTTCAAAAGCCCAACCTACGATGCCCACATCGCCGCCGCTTCGGCTGAAGCTGACATCCCACGGCGCAACGGCATCTTCCAGCAGGCGGAGACGCTGCTCATCAGCACTGAGGCGGCGGTCATTCCCGTGTACCACTATGTCGGCGTACAGTTCTACCACCACGAGAGACTCAGCGGCGTGCAGGCAAACTTGATCGATGACCACCCCTTCCGCTGCATGAGCTGGAAGTGAATCATCGGGTCATTTCCACTCTATCAGGCCCTGCGCGTTGCTGCCATACTTCACCTCCACCGCCTTTTCAGGATGCTTCGGCCCGTCCGGGAGCAGTCTACCATCCGCATCGAAGAAGTGCGTGCGACCCGCCTGATGCCGCACCCAGCCGAGCAATGCGCCGCTGGATTCATCATAGCGGAAAACATCCCGCCATGGCTTCGGCGTCGTAAGCCTCGGGTCCACCCAGGCAGGAGCGACAGCACGTTCCAATGCCTCAGGGAAGAGCGCCTGACTCATCACAGCAAGATTCAGACTGCGCAGGTAATGCTGATCCGCAGCCGTGAGCTCCTCAGGTGCTGAAACGGTGGACAGCGTGCCGCTCGCCTGTTCGATCAACACCCCCAAATCGATCAGCCTCTGCACCTCGCGGCGGAGATCATCCGCAGCCGATTTTTTCGGCGAATCTGTGGCCAGTTTGTCAATCTCCTGACGGAAGGCTAGATAGAGATCGGTGAAGTCCGCCGCGCGGTTGAAGACAATCTCCAGCGCCATCTTCAGGCTGATCTGATCCTTCTTGGAGAGCGGCTTCGCGAGTGCGGAAGCAAGATCCTTTTCCAGTGCAGCCTTCGCTGATACATCAGCCTTCACTCCAGGTGCGGTGAGAGCTTGGTAGCGCTGATCCAGCGGCATCCATGCAGTCTGGATAGCTTGGCGCTGCTCCTCGTTGAGCAGCTTCTCCATCAGTCGGCTGCGCAACCCATCTCCAGACAGCGTGGCGGCGAGCATGACCTTCAGCCAACGGAGATCAAGATCACTCGCAGGCAGTCCGATGTCGGGATTCGGCTTGTGATAGTCGATCTCCGCCAGTCGGCCACGTTCGTTGTAAAAACGCCGTTCGTTCGGCAGCATGTAGAAGCTGATGATGGCAGGCGCGCTGATGCCGGTGCCGCTCGTGGCGAAGACGCCGATGTCCACGCGATGACTCCGAATGCCCGTGCGGGTGATGATCGGTGGCTGCCAGCGCACTCGCAGCCGCAGGTAAGGACCGTTCCCACTGCGGTCGATCCGCACCAGCCGGGGATCACCTTGAAGCACCTGCACCGTGGTCTTCACCGGTCGCCCCATGAGGTCGGCACACTTGCTCAGGTCGATGACCATCCCATACTCGTCCAGCGCACCACGGAACACCCGGGCGATGGAGACGCGCGCATCCATCAGCTTGTGAGGCGCGGGATTCTGCGCTTCAAAGACCTGCTTCCCCGCCTGCGGATCACTTTCCTCCACCACTTCAATCTGCGCGAGTGGCGGGATGAGGTCTGGCGTCATGCTCTGCGCCATCCGCACCATCGACTCCTCATTCAGCATTGCGGAATCAAAAACCACCGGATGTGCCGCGCCTGTCAGATAGTCCGCAGGCTTCGTCACTGCACGGCTGCACTGGCGAAGAATGGCCTGCACCGTGGGCATCAGCACCCGCTTTTGAATCAGCGCCCGCTGTGTCTCACGTGGAAAGGCGGCGATGGTGGACAGGACCGCCTGAACAAAAGGCTGATCACTGCCCGAAGAGCCCTGCGAAATGAGGCAGCAGGGCGTGTTCACCGGATACAGATCCCCGTAGCCTCCCACACCATTCGCCCCGATGTCGTGGTCCTGATGCTCTGGATAGACAAAAAGGTTGTTCGCCAGATACTGCATCATCAGGAACTTCCCACCGCCGGGGTCCATCATGTAGAGACGTGGCAGACTGCCGCCCGAGATCGCGGACGATGCCATGGAGCAGTTCCCCACCGTCGGCCCCAGACGCAAATGAGCCGCAGGGCCCGTGGCAGGCCCGCTGGCGCTGCTGTGCTCGAAGGTCTGGAGCTGTGGATAAAGGCTCACGTTCAGTGGCGAGTGCTGACCATCCCGGTTCTCGTAGGTGATGCTCGCCAGCCCCGCTGCCGCGCCATCGCGATACCATTCATTGAGGAGATTCCCCACCGCATCATCACGCTTCGTGATCTGCGCCTGCACTTCAGATGCGACGCCCAGCACACACATCCCGAGGATGGCGGGAAGAAGGAAGCGTAGCTGATCGCGCGGACAAGACACAGGCGGAGACTCCGCGCTGTGGCCTCAGTGTCAATGGTTCTGAGCGCTTGCCTATCCTCAATCACGGCCTAGTCTCGCGCTCCCTTTTCCCCAGAACCTTTTCACATGCGATTCCGTAACCTCACCCGCCGCCGCGAGATCGGTGCTAATTCCTATCTCCTCGAACGCGGTGAAGACCGTGTCGTGCTGGATGCGGGGATGCACCCGAAGCAGGTTGGTTTCGATGCTTTGCCTGACTTCGGACCTCTGCCGCATGACACGGCCAATGCCCTGATCATCACCCATGCCCACCATGACCACATAGGCGCCCTGCCCGTGCTCATGACCAAGCAGCCCACCTCTCCCGTATTTATGACGGAGCAGACCGGTGAGATCATGAGCGGCATGTTGCACAACTCGGTCAACGTCATGACCTCCCAGCGCATGGAAAAGGGCATCAACGAGTACCCTCTCTTCACCCACAAGGAGCTGGATGAAAACCGCGCCCAATACATCTACCGCGATCTTGAGCGTCCCTTTGAGATCCCTGACACCGACTGGGCTGTGACATTTCATGATGCCGGCCACATCCTCGGCTCCACTGGCGTCATGGTGAAAGAGGCGGGCAGCACCTTCTTCTACACAGGTGATGTAAACTTCGAGGCTCAGACCATCTGCATGGCCGCAGACTTCCCCACAGAAGGCATCGACGTACTCGCCATCGAGACCACCCGCGGCACCTACGCACGCCCGGCCGACTACAGCCGCAAGGCCGAGAAAGAACGCCTCGCCGCGCTGATCCGCGACACCTTTGATGCCAATGGTTCCGTGCTCATCCCCGTCTTCGCACTCGGCAAGACCCAGGAAGTCATGCTCATGCTGCATGAACTTCACGAAGAAGGCCTCATCCCCGAGATGCCCCTCCAGATCGGCGGCCTCGGCACCAAGGTCACCGTCCTCTACGATCACTACACCGACCGCGCACGCCGAAACTACCCTGGCTTCCGCCTGCTTGAAGATGTCAAAATGCTCGTGCAGCCCGAAAAGCGCGGCCGCCGCAGTGGACCGAGACAGTTCAACTACCAGCCGCGCACCATCTACTGCCTCTCCAGCGGCATGATGACCGAGGGCACCACCTCGAACCAGTTCGCCTGGCGCTTCCTCGACAACCCGCGCAACGCCATCGCCTTCGTCGGCTACACCGACCCCGAGTCCCCCGGCTACAAAGTCCGCAACGCCAAGCCCGGCGAGAAGATCAAGCTGTCTGCCGATCTCCCCCCCGTAGAGGCCCATGCCCGCATCGAAAGCTTCGACCTCAGCGCCCACGCCACCCGCGAGCAGATCGCGGAATACGTCGAGAAAGTGAAGCCCAAGAAACTCCTTCTCGTTCATGGCGAAGTCGAGTCCCAGGCCTGGTTCACCACCCGCTTCGCCGAGACCCTCAGCGGCACCGAGATCATCCTGCCAGACACCCATCAGCCGATCGATCTTTGGTAAAATCGGGCTTTGGCTGTGGTTAGGTAGGCGTGCGTGGGGTTCAGCGGTTCACGTTTATCGTCGGCGCATTCACCCCGCATTCCTTCGGGCAAGCCTACGGAGTGCGCACGCTCCACGAGGTTGATGAACTCCACCGGGCACTTCTGAGCCAGCCTGCGAGGCCCGGGCCTTAACCTCATCTATTTCCCCGCGATTCAGGCAAAAGACGCCGAGCTTCTCCGTTCACCATCTTATGACCTTGAACACGCTCTCACGCCGCCATTTCCTCGGCACCGCCTTCGCAGCCACCACCAGCTTCACGCTTCCTCGGTTCGCTTCTGCCGCTGACAAGCCCAACTCCGTCTTCAACGGCGTGCGCATCGGGTGCATCACGTATAGCTATCGCAGCATGGCGAAGACGGCGGAGGAGACGCTCAAGGCGTTGCTCGATGACGGCCTCAGCGAGACGGAACTCATGGGCGGACCGATCCAGGACTTCGCGGGCATCAAAGGCAAGGCCACCGACGCGGAGCGTGAGCAGCAGCTCGCGAAGTGCCGGGAACTGCGGAAGATGTATAACGACGCGGGCGTGAACATTCACATCCACAAGATGGGCTTCGGTCAGTCGAATGAGGAGATCGAGTTCAGCTTCCTCGTGGCCAAGGCGCTGGGCTGCACCGGCGTGACCACCGAGCGCAATGCTATCCTCGCCGCACGCGTCGCGCCGTTTGCCGACAAGCATAAGATCTGGGTCGGCTTCCACAATCACACGAACAACCTGCCGGAGATGGACAAGTTCGACTCCATCCTGGATCTCGGCCAGTACATCGGCTTCAACCTCGACATCGGCCACTACGTCGCCGGCACCAAGGGCAAGTCGCCGATCCCCGTGCTGGAGAAGTATCACGACCGCATCACGAACCTGCACCTCAAAGACCGCACCGCCGACGGCGGTAACGTGGAGTGGGGCAAGGGCCAAACCCCGATCAAGGAAGTGTTGCAGTTGATGCGCCAAGAAAAGTGGACCTTCCCTGCCGAGGTCGAGCTGGAATACAAGATCCCCGAAGGCTCCGACGCCGTCGCCGAGGTGAAGAAGTGCGTGCAGTATTGCCAAGAGGCGCTGGCGTGAGTGTGGGACGCTCCGCATTGATCACCTCAGCAAACCGTGGTCTTGGAACCGCTTGATGCAGAGCTGAGAACAGGAATGCCACGCTCCACGAGGCGAAGGAACTCCAGCGGGCAACTTCTGACTGTCAAACCTGTGTAGCCCATGCTCTCCACGGTCTCAGCCTGGGCCTACTGAGGGTGTCCCTGCTGCTTCTGTCTTGGCAAATCGGAGGCACGAGCTACGATCAAATGCACTGGAATTGAGCCGCTCCTTGACTCGTAGTTTAACTCCGTGTAGCTCATCCACAATGAAGCTCCAAGAAGGCCAGACGTTTCTCTCACTATATCTCGATCCAGGGCGGGTCGAATATGCTGCTGGATCGGCTCGTGAGCCAGCTTCGAGCGCAGACTGGCAAAGGGAGACAAAGTCGCTGGGGCAAGTTGCGACACCATCTGGTGTGGCGTCGCTGATGGCTCGCTGGGTGATGTCGGCCAAGCCTGAAGTGGTGCTCGATCCGGCGGCGGGTTTGGGAAATTTGCTGCATGCCTGTGCCGCAATTCGCGATGACGTGAAACTGGTCGCTGTGGAGCGAGATGAAGGCACGTTTCAGCAGGCGAAGCTTACGGCACCGAATGGCACGAAGCTGATTTTGGCCGACTACTTGTTCGCGGAGTCGGGACACTTCACGGGCATCATTGCCAATCCGCCGTATGTGAAGTCACAGCGGCTCGAATACTCCGATGCCGAATGGCGCTACTTCGATGAGCGTTTCGGTGTGCCACTGGATCGGCTGACTAACTTGTATGCGATCTTCCTGCTCAAGATTTGGGAAGACTTGGCTCCAGGCGGACGGGCGGCAGTGTTATTGCCTGCTGAGTTCATGAACGCGAACTTTGGCGAGGAAATCAAGGAACGGCTGCTCAAGGAGATGCGCCCTGCTGGCCTGATTGTCTTTGCGCCTGAACTGAACTTGTTTGCCGATGCGCTGACTACGAGCGCGATCATCTTCCTGGAGCGAGGCGGGGCGAAAGATCGTCAGGTAAAAGCGATCAAGGCATCGTCGCTTGAGTCGGCAGAGCTATTCGTCAGTGACCTCCTCGGAGAGATGGCAAGCTCGCTGACTCAGACCGTTCACGACCTACGCAACTTCGATCCACGCGAAAAATGGCTGAACTCCTTGCTGGAGAACGAGCCTTCAAAGGACGTTCACCATCTGACCCGAAAGATTGGCGATTACTTTCAGTGTCGGCGAGGTATTGCTACAGGAGCCAACGACTTCTTCTGCCTGAGCGAGTCGCTTCTGCGAGAGCATCGGCTGACTCAAGAGCACATCGAGCCTTGCGTCACGAAGGCGACCGATGCGGATGGAATCGTCTTCACTCGACGCAAGCTGGACAATTTGGCGAACTCTGACCGGCGCTGTTACTTGCTCAGTCCACGAGTGAATGGAGTTGAACTGGATTCCTATCTTCGAACGGGTCAAGAGCTTGGAATTCACGAGCGGCACCTGCCGAGCCATCGTCCTGTTTGGTATCAGCCGGAAAACCGTGCAGTGGCGGATGTGTGGGTGGCCGTGTTCTCGCGTGAGACGGTAAAATTCATACTGAATACCTCGGGCGCGAAGAACCTCACATGCTTCCACAGTCTGTATGCCCGCGAAGGCAAAACGAGTCTCGCGCCCTTGCTGGTTCTTTTCCTCAACAGCTCTTGGGGCCGCATCGCTTTCTCACAGGTGAACCGCTTTTATGGCGACGGCTTGAACAAGCTGGAACCAAAGGATGTGGAAGCAATGCCTTGTCCAGCGTTGCCAACGCAAACAGCGGAGCAAGCGAAGCAGCTCACCGATTGCCTCATTGAGCTTGAGTCAGTGCCGGATGATAAACGTCGCCGAATCATGGATGTCATGGCTGCTGAGATGCTAGGCTTACCCGTCATCGACGACACCGAACCTAAACAGCAGGCAGAAGCACACGCCGCGCCGCTTCCGCGTCCAGCGAAAAACCTCCGCCGCACGGCACCACGAAAGCGTCGTGCCGTCCCAGCTCAGTGACGCGGTGCTCGGCCTCGAATTGAGGTAACTCCGTGGCAGTGCCAATCTTGGCACCACTGATGATTGGGATCATGATCGTGGCCTTCTCCTGACTCTTGGCGGGCGTCTCAATGGTGAAACCGGTGCCGCTGGCGATGATGGAGAAGATGTCGAGGAAGTTGATGGCAAAGATCGAATCGAAGAACACTTGGCAGTAGCTCTGCACCACACCGTAACGCTCCAGCCAGCGATAAACGATGATGAGGTCTTCCACCTTCACGGTGAAGCTCGGCGTCTCACGAGCGGTCTTGTTGCCTGCCTCACGCTGCTGCTGGCGCACTCGCATGTAGGTCAGAGCCTCGAACTTGCTGGAACGCACTTCGATGGAAGCTAGACCTTGCTTCACGAAGGCGTGGCTATCGTCGTGGCTCAGTTCTGAAATGTCGTCTGGCGCGGCAGCATGTCTTGGCAAGATCAGCAAGTCGGGCCGCTTGCCGAAACGTCGTGTTTCTTCGATGCCGGCCAGATACCTTGCCTTGAACTCAGGATGACCAGCGGCAATTCGGTCCGTATTGCCATACTGCACGACCTTCAAATCCGGGAACGCAGGACGAAGCGCGAGAGACAGACTGTGCTCCGCCCAATCACCCATCGCGCGATTCGCCAGGAACTCCGAACGCGCATCGGTTGGCACCGTGATCTTCTTCGCGGGCGGCTTGCCTTCGCCGCCGAATTCCAGATGCCTTGCTTCGATTCCCTTCCGCTCCAGCGTCGCTGTGACTCCGGGCAAGGTGTCTTTCAATTTGGAGAGATAGGCGACGTTCATCGGGGCTTCCTCCCGTCAAAGGTGAACAGATCACGAACCTCGACATTCAGCGCATCCGCAAAGCCCTGTAGTCCAGCCACCGAGGGTGCGTTCACGCCACGCTCGACCAGACTGATGAACTCGACTGAGCAGCCAATAACTTCCGCCAGAGCCTCCTGAGTGAGTCCCTGCTTCTTCCGCAATGCGGCGATTCGCTGTCCGAGCTTCTTCTGTAACACGGAGTTTAGCTACCACCTGCCATCGGCGATGACCACGGAGCTAAACTACGGCTTTGTTCAGGTTGGCTTGCCCTACTTATGATACTCCTGCAACGCCCGCACCTGCACCTCGCTGCCTTGCAGTGACTTGATCGCTCTCAGCGCGGCGTCAGCACCACGCAGCGTGGTCATGATCGGAATGCGGTTCTGCATGGCGGCGGTGCGGATCTTCACTTCGTCTTCGCGGGGGTTTTTGCCGGATGGCGTATTGATGACCAAAGCCATGTCCTTGTTCTTCATCAGGTCGATGACGTTGGGGCGCTGGCCGCTGGCGAGTTTCGGCAAAATATTCACGGGGATGCCGGCCTCGGTGATGACGCTGCCGGTGCCGCTGGTGGCGTAGAGGGTGAAGCCGAGGTCGGCGTAGCCTTTGGCGATGCGGACGACGTTGGGACGGTCGGTTTCTTTGACGCTGATGAACACGTTGCCTTTGGTGGGCAGGGTGCCGCCGGCGGCCATCTGGCTTTTGGCGAAGGCCATGCCGAGGTCGTAGTCGATGCCCATGACTTCGCCGGTGCTCTTCATCTCGGGGCCGAGGATGATGTCCACGCCGGTGAATTTGCTGAAGGGGAAGACGGCTTCTTTGACGCTGTGATGTTTCGGAATCACTTCTTCGGTGAAGCCGAGTTCCTTCAAGGTCTTGCCGGCCATGATCTTGGCGGCGAGCTTGGGCAGCGGGACGCCGATGGCTT